>DATEMX010000245.1:0-9851 GCA_035275365.1 Polyangiaceae bacterium
GGGTTGAAGCGCCGCGTAAGCGGCAGGTGCTGCAACGTCTCGCCCGTGAGCTCGGTCTCGGCGAGCGGGCGGAGCGTGTTGCCCGCGAGGGCGAGGCCCGGGAAGACGACCTCGGTGACCGCGGGATTGCGATCGACGCGCAGAACGACCTCCTTCTTGTCGTCCTCGACGAACCCGATGGGCGCGATGGTTTCGCGCGAGGTTTTCACGGGCTTGCCCTGGAAGCGAACGTCGGGGCAGTTCGTCAAGAGCGCGAGAATTTCCGGCAGCCGATTCCACTCGAGCTGCCCGCGTCGAAAGCTCTGCAGAACACGGTCGAGCTTCACTTCTTCGTGGGTGGGCGTGAGATCGGCACTGCCGCGGGCCAATAGCGAGGTCAGCGCACTGGTCAAGAGCTCTTCGCGATCGCCCGTTACCAGGTAACGCTCGAGGATGAGCGATCGAGCCTTTTGCACGAAACGGTAGCTCACGGTCGTGGGAGTCCGCTTCACCTCGGAAGGCGGTCGCGATTGGGTCGTGGCGATGGCCGCGGCCGCGACGTGCGAGCACGGATCGACCCTGCTGTCGCAGTCGCAGGCCCACTCTTCGTCGGCGAGGTAGAGCGTGACCGTGGGTGCAACCGCGCGCCCCGGCGCGCGGACCCGGAGCGAAATTTCGCGATCATTCTGAGAGACGACAGAAACGGCGTCCTCGCGGGCGAGCTTCACCCCTTGGGACCACGTTCCTGGGAGGGCAGCTTTGCGGACGGCTTCGAGAAAGGTCTGGACCAAGGATCTCCGAGACGGACTCTACGCGGAAGGCGCACTCTGCGGGAGCGCCACGGTCGACAAAGGCTCGTCGCCGAGGCGGAGCGACGCCGCTGCGAGCCGAACCAGGGCGATGAACAAGAGGTCGGCGAGCAGCAGGTGAGCGATCTGCATCCACACCGGTGCCAAGAGCCAAAAGTTCACGAAGCCGGCTGTGAGTTGAAGTGCGACGATCCAGGAGGCGGTCTTGGCCAGACGGCGAAGTCCGCGGCGTGTGGGCGCCTGGACGTCGGCATCAACCTCGCGCGACCCTACGAGGGCCGTCGTGACGAAGAGGTAGGCCGCTACGGCGGCCGCCGCCATCGGGTGCAAGACCCTGAGACGAACCAAGAGGTGCGTCGAGGCGAGATCGCTCGTCAAGCCGTCGGCGACCGAGCGCGCGGGAAAGAGCGTGTCGCCGAGTGCTGTGACCGCGCCGGTGGCCCCGACCAGCATGATCCCTACGATGCCCGCGACCACTGCCGAAGTTACCCCTCGCGACCAACGTAGCTTGAACGATGACGACGGAGCGTCGGCCCAAAAGGTCGTGAGGGTCAGCGACCCGAGGAGCAGGAACGTATTGATGAGGTGAATGGAGACCCACAGCGCGCGCTCGGGCGACGCGTTGGTGGTGACGAGCTCCGAGCGGACGAGCTTGGCGCCAATCAACGCCTCGGCCAAGAGAAACACCATCGACAGGACCGTCGTACGGCGAACGAGGTGCCCGCGCGGGAATGCCACGAAGGCCCATATGAGCTGCGCCACCGAGAGGACGGAAACCACGGCCGTGCTGGCGCGGTGGGTCCACTCGATGATGGTTTCGATGCTCTTGGCCCGAGGCAAGATCTCGCCGTTGCAGGTGGGCCAGTGGCTGCCGCATCCAGCGCCCGCTCCGCTCGCGCGCACGTAGGCCCCCCACAGGATGACCGCGACCATTGCCGAGAGGACGATCCAGCAAAATTGCCGAAAACGCACGACGTTCAAGACGCCGCTGGATGTAGCGCCAAAAGACCCGAAAAGCGAGCGCCTAGCCTCATGCGATCGGCGCCATCGTCGGGACCATGAATCCAATCGGAAAGCTGTTCATTGCGGGCACGTGGCGCTCTTTCGGCCTCGAAGATGGGGAGCTCGCTTGACGGCGGCAAGGTTCCTCTTGACCACCCCATCGTGGTCCTCCGACGAATCTGAGTGCAGTCAGCGGTGACCCCACTTGGGGTCCCATCTGACCCGCAGCGGAGAGCGTCCCGCGTCGTTGAGGCGCCGTAGCCAGGGCGAAGAACTCCCATGAGGGCGGCATGCGACTTGCTCAAGGACCATCGGAACGGAAAGGAGGGGGGTATGAAGGGCAAGCAAGCAGCTCGCGTCATGACTGCTGAACCCAGCCAGCGGAGAACGATCTCCGGGAGTTTCCGCATCAGCGATCGCGGCCAAGAACCGGCTCCTCCGGCCGACGGCGACGACCTCGTGAGGTTTCTCGTCCTGCCGGAAGATGAACGCGCCCAGGCGGATTGGGAGAAGGTGAACGACCTGCGCGACGCCGTGATTATGTTCGACTATTTCGACGACGGCGCAGCGTAAGCCTGCGTCGCCGGTCGAACTTTTCACCGACTGTTAGGTCTCGCCCAGCGCGATGGTCATGATCCGCCGAAGGTCGTCGGGGCCGAGGAGCAACGGATTGGTCTTCACGCTGCCGCTCGGGGACCGCACGATGGCGTCGAGATCGAACGAGGCGTAATCGCGAAGCGGCGGAAGCCCGCCGCGGCGACGCACATCGAGCAGGATGCCGAGCGCGTCCCGCATCGATGCCCCTTCACCCGCGATGAGCTCGGCGACGTGCGCAAGCTTGGGTACGGCAACGCCACGAAGTTCGGCGAGCTCCGCGTTTACGGCGAGCGTCGCCGGCAAGAGACACGCGAGCGCTGCGCCGTGGGGAACGTTCGGGTAGAGGCCGCCGAGGGGTGAGACGATGCCGTGCGCTGCGCCCAGGCCGGCGAACGAAAGAGCGATTCCGCCGAGGGCTGCGGCGAGCGCCAGGTCATAGGCGGCGTCGCTCGACCCTTCGTCGTCGGCGAGCGTTCGGAGGCCGTCGATGGCTCGCGCGATGCCGTCGACGGCGAGCGCGTCGGTCATTGCCGACGCTTTGGGCGAGCAAAAGGCCTCTACGAGGTGCGTGAGGGCGTCGAACCCGGTCGCCGCGCGTACGGGGCGCGGCGCACCGCCAGACAGATCAGGATCGATCAGCGCGACCGCTGGAAACATCGATTCCGAGCGCATGCTGCGCTTCAGACGGTACGCGGGCACCTGCAAGACGGCGTTCTTCGTCACCTCCGATCCCGTGCCCGCCGTCGTGGGCACGCAGACGAGGGGAAGGCTCGACGAGACGAGCGATCGTCCGCCGCCGGCCGGGAGCCCCTCGAGGTAATCTTCCGCCACGCCGTCGTTGCACGCGAGCGCCGCGGCCACCTTGGCGACGTCGATCGCGCTTCCCCCGCCGAAGGCAAGCACGACGTCGACCTTTGCTCCGCGCGCGGCGCGGGCGGCCTCGTCGGCGCGGATGGTGTCAGGTTCGCCCTCTACCGTGAAAAACGTGGCGGCGACGTTCTCTCGGGCGAGCTCTTCTACGAGCTCGGCTCTTCGCCCCGACGCCGCGAGCGAGCGCGCCCCGGTGACGACCAGCGCTCTCGTTCCGAATCGTCGCGCTTCTGCGCCAGCTTTGCGTGAAACGCCACGCCCCACTTCGAGGCGCGTGGGCAGGTGAAAGGAGAACGGCGAGACGGGCGAAGACATCGGCCGGCTACGCCCAAGGCTCGGGGAACAGGCTGTGGCATTTGTTGGGCGATCGGGGCTCCGCCATCATCGGAGCCACGGCGTCGCGCCACTTCACGTAGTGGGCCGTTCGCTGGTGCGCGGCGAAGTCAGCCTCGTCGACGTACACCTCGTAGAGCACGAAGCGGTTGGGATCGTCGGCGCGTCGCAATACATCGAAACGCAGGTTACCCGGCTCACCGCGCGTGCCGAGATGGTTGTCGCGCGTGGCGGCGATGAAAGCGTCGATCGAGGTCGGCTCGACATGAATCTGAACGATGACGACGTACATGGCGACGAGGATAGTAGAGCCGCGCCCGAGAGGCGAGCTCTTCAGGGTTCTCGATCGACGTCGAGCTCCTGCCACACCTGCTCGATGGGCTTGCTGCCCCAATGCTGGGCGTAGTTGTCTTGCGTCATCAGCGTGCGCGTGTAGACGCGGTCGATGCAGAGCACGCCTGCAAGGTGATCGATCTCGTGCTGGAGGATGCGCGCGTACCAGCCGTGCGCGTCGATGCTCACGGGCTTGCCCTTCGCGTCGAGCGCCTCGACGTACACGTCGAGCGCCCGGGGCACCACGCCGACGAGACCCGACGCGCTGAGGCATCCTTCGAAGAAGCGCGCCCGCCCCGCTTCTTTCAACGTGAGTCGCGGATTGATGATGACGTGAAACGGAACGGGGCGGCGCTCCAAGAGGTCGAGCTGCTCTTGTCTCACGTTGCGCTGGTAGTCGGGCTTGTCCTCGATGACGGCAATCTGCAGCGATTCGCCGACCTGCGGCGCGGCGAGCCCCACGCCCGGCGCGCCGCGCATCGTTTCGCGCATTTCGCCGATGAGGTCCTGGACGAACCGGCTGCCGATCTCTTTCGCCGAGACCTCGCGTGCCCGCGCGCGGAGCACGGGATCGCCGGCCTGGACAATTTTCAAGGGCATGCGGGAGGGTGTAGCGAAGGACGAGGCGAGTCGCTAGCTTCGAGGCAACGATCTCTGCCGTGAGCAGATGACTCAGTGGTGCTAGCCTCCGCGGAAGATGAAAGCCTCCTATCGCTGGCTGCGCGCGCTCATTCCTCGGCTCGAAGCTGGGCCGTCCGAAATTGCTGAACGCTTGACCCGGGCGGGTCTCGAGGTCGAAGGGGTACATTCCTACGGAGCGGGCCTCGAAGCGCTCGTGGTTGCGGCGGTACGAAAGATCGAGCCGCACCCGAACCGCTCGTCGCTTCGCCTCGTGACGGTCGATCGCGGCGAGGGGCACGAGCAGCGCGTCGTCTGCGGCGCGCCCAACGTGCCCGATCCGGGGGGGCTCGTCGTGCTCGCGCCCCTCGGCGCAGAGCTCGTCGCCGCGGGGATGACCATCGCTCCCCGCGACATCGGCGGCGTCACCAGCGAGGGGATGCTCTGCTCAGAGGCCGAGATGGGCCTTTTGCCCCCCGGCGCGGGCGGCGACGGCGGCATCCTCGTTCTCAAGGCAGGGGTCGCCGCGCCGGGCACCGCGTTCGTTCGCGCCATCCCCGCGGCCAGCGACAGCATCTTCGAGATCAACGTGACCCCCAATCGACCCGACGCACTCGGTCACGTCGGCATCGCGCGCGACTTGGCGGCGCTCTACGGCTTGCCCTTCGCGTTTCCCGAGCCCGACGCGCCGCTCCGCGTGCTCTCCGGGAAGATCGATAGCTACGTCAAGGTGTTCGTCGAAGATCACGAGCGGTGCCCTCACTACGGCGCAGCGGTGGTCGTCGGCGTCGAGGTTGCGCCGTCACCCGAGTGGCTGCGATATCGCCTGTCGAGCTTGGGCGTGCGGCCCATCTCCAACGTCGTCGACGTCACCAACCTCGTTCTCTTCGAGTTCGGCCATCCCATCCACGCGTTCGATCTCGATCGGGTGCGCGGCAACACCATCGTCGTTCGCTGCGCGCGCGCCGGCGAAAAAATGCAGACCCTCGATGGCCTTATGCGCCAGCTCGATCCCGACGACCTCGTCATCTGCGACGGCGAGGGCCCCGTGGCCTTGGCCGGCGTGATGGGAGGTCAGGGGAGCGAGATCGGCAGCAGCACGACGCGCGTCCTCATCGAGTGCGCCTACTTCACGCCGCGCGGCGTGCGGCGCTCTTCGCGCAGGCACGCGCTCCACACCGAGTCGAGCCATCGCTTCGAGCGCGGGGTCGATCGCGGTGACGCGCCCGACGTGCTCTCTCACGCGGCGTCGCTCATCGTCGATCTTGCCGGAGCTTCGGCCATTCCCGGGGCCATTCACCGATACCGTGAGCCCCCGCCCGAGCCGCGCGTCGTGCTCCGATCGGCGCGCCTTGATGCGATGCTCGGTGCGCCCGTGCCCTTTGCCGAAGCAACGTCGATCTTGCGCCGCCTCGGCTTTAGAATCACGAGCGAAGGCGCCGCCGAGGTTTCGGTGGGCGTGCCCACTTTCCGTCCTGACGTGTCGCGCGAGGCCGATCTCATCGAGGAGATTGCGCGCATCCGCGGTCTCGACGCCATTCCGACCGTGTTGCCTGCCATTCGCCCGCAGCCCGCACGCACCACGGGCGCCCTCGAGGCACGCGTGCGCGCCACGGCGGCGGCGCTTGGGCTGTCGGAAGCCATCACCTACGGTTTCGTCGCGCCGAAAGAGCTCGAAGCCCTGGGAGCTCCCGCCTCACCGGTCACGCTCATGAACCCCCTTAGCGACGAACGGAGCGTGATGCGCACGTCGCTCTTGCCCGGCCTCCTCGATGCAGTGAAAAAGGCTTGGCGCCACGGCGAGGGCGAAGCGCGCCTCTTCACGGTAGGTGCCATGTTCGCGGCGAACGACGGCCCGTTGCCGCGCGAGGTCTCGTCGTTTGCCGCCGTCCTCGCCGGGGCCCGTCCCGGCTATCTGAGCAAGTCCGAGCCGTTCGATGTCTACGATGCGAAGGGCCTGGGCGTCGACTTGGTCGAGCGCGTTGCCGGGCGCGCGGTAAGCGTGGCGAGGCAGCCGCAAGATCGCCTGGCGCCTCATCTGCATCCCCGCGGCGCCGCTGACCTGTACCTCGGCAACGAGCGAGTGGGCCAGTTCGGCCCACTCCACCCGGACGTCCTCAGGGCGTGGGATCTCGACGTCGCCGGGGTGGTCGTGGTCGAAGTCGATCTCGCCGCACTCGCGGAGAGCGGGCGCACGAACCCGCACTTCGCGCCGATACCGCGGCTCCCCGCGGCCACGCGCGACATTGCGCTCGTCGTTCACGACGACGTCCCCGCCGGGGCGGTGGAGAAGCTCATCCGCGACGCCGCCGGCGAGCTTTGCGAGTCGGTGTCGGTGTTCGACGTGTTCCGCGGTCCGTCGGTTCCCCCAGACCACCGCTCGCTCGCCTTTCACGTCGTCTACCGCGATCCGCGCGCGGCCACCGCACCCCACGAAGCCAAGACGCTCACCGATAAAGAAGTCGACGATCGTCACGCAGCCGTGGTTGCAAAAGCCAAAGCCGAGCTGGGCGCTACCCTCCGCGCGTAGGCATGACTTTCATCCCTCGGGATGTGCAGATTCGGCACGGGGTCGTGCCTTCGATCGGGTATGCACATTGCAAACCGTGGGGGAGATGTCGCAAGAGCCCGTCCTGCCGTCCCCGCGAGGCCGCCGCCCGAGCCGCCTCTCGCCGATGCGGGACAGCGAGCTGCCGCAGGTCTCCGACGTGCCCGTGGCGCAGCGCACCGTGGAGCGCCGGCGCTTCGCGCTCGGTGTTCTGCTCTGTCTGTCGTTTCTCGTTGCCGCACGATTGGCCGCTCCCGTGTGGGAGGGGATCGTGTTCGGCATTCTCATGGCCTTTACGCTGCAGCCCGTCTATCGCGCGCTGCTCGCGCGCCTCCACGATCATCGCAAGACGGCGGCTGCACTGACGACGATGGCCGCCGGGCTCGTCTCCATCGTCGCCGGTGCGCTGTCGATCTACGTGCTCACGCGCGAGCTCTTCCAGGTCATCGACCTTTTGCAAACGAAGGTGAGCGCCGCGTCGCCATCGGGCATTTTCGGCGAGCGCGTCTTGCGAATCGTCGAGCGCTTCGGTTGGAACGAGGCCGAGCTCACGCACCGACTGCAAGACCAGCTCGGCCGCGTGGCCACGTATGCCACTGCCCTCGCAGGGCTCCTCGTCACCACGACCACGACGGCCGTCGTGGGGCTCGTGATCGGGTGCATCACGATGTACTACGTGCTGGTCGAGTGGCCGTCGATCCCCGTGCACCTCGAGCGCATGGCTCCGCTCGATCCCCTCCACACCCGCGCGCTCATCCTCGAGTTTCGCGACATCGGGCGCTCTGCGCTCGTTGGGACCATGGTCACCGCGCTCTTTCAGGGCGTGCTCGGCGCGGTGGGGTACACCATTTCCGATCTGCCACACGCGGTCACCTGGGGCCTCTTCACCGCGGTCGCGTCGTTCTTTCCCGTCGTCGGCACCGCCCTCGTGTGGGTGCCGGTGAGCCTCTATTTCCTTTCGCGAGGGCAGATCACGCATGCCGTCGTGCAGGCGGCGTGGGGACTCTTCTTGATCGTGGGTATCGGCGACTACGTCTTGCGCCCGCGCTTCGTGGGCAGGCAAGGCAAAGGTCAGCCTCTCTTGATGCTCGTTTCGGCGCTCGGTGGTATTCAAGTCTTCGGTTTGGCCGGCATCGTGGTGGGGCCGGTGCTCATGTCGCTTTTCCTCGCGATCGCCCGCATCTACGAGCGCGAGGTCGATTTGGACGAACGGGCCAATACCGAGCCCCTTTTCCGCGAACCGGGCGCGCCTCGCGAGCGGCTCGCTCCTGATTTTTCCGACGACTGATCTGGAGGCCCGTGAAGAAATCGCGCCCCGTCCGCTCGACGTACCGCGTGCAACTCACGCCGGGCTTCGGCTTCGACAAGACGGCCGAGCTCGCGCCGTATTTGGCGGAGCTCGGCGTGAGCCATCTCTACGCCTCGCCTTATCTTCAGTCAGCCAAGGGCAGCACCCACGGCTACGATGTTGCCGACTACAGCGCGGTCAACGTCGATTTGGGCGGCCTCGAGGCACACCGCCGCATGTGCGATGCGCTCGAGCGCAATGGTCTCGGTCAAATACTCGACATCGTGCCGAACCACATGTCGACGAGCCCTCGCAACGCGTGGTGGTGGGACGTCTTGGAGCACGGGCGAAAGAGCCGCTATGCCTCGTACTTCGACATCTTTTGGGGCGACGCACCGAACGCCAAGATCCTTGTGCCCGTGCTCGGCGATCGCTACGGAAAGGTGCTCGCGGCGGGCGAGCTCGAGCTCGTTCGCGACGGCCAAGCGATCGTGGTCCGTTACTTCGAGCACCGCTTCCCGGTTTCTCCCGCCTCGGCCCGCGCGCTTTTGGAGGCCGCCAAGGTGCCCCGCCTCGACGCCCGCTTCGAAGGCGAGCTCGACAGGGTGCTCGCGGAGGTGAGCGGCGATCCCGAAAAACTCGATCGCGTGCTCACGGCGCAGCACTATCGGCTCGCGTTTTGGCGCCTCGCCGCGACCGATCTCAACTACCGCTGTTTTTTCGACATCAACAAACTCATCGGCGTAAAGCAGGAAGACCCGACGGTTTTCGAGGCGTCGCACGCGCTCGCGCTCGGTTGGTTGAACGACGGCACGCTCGACGGCGTGCGTATCGATCACATCGACGGCATCCGCGACCCACGCACCTATCTCGAGCGTCTCCACGAACGCGCCCCGCGGGCGTGGGTCGTCGTCGAGAAAATCTTGGAGTCGGGCGAAACGCTGCCGCGCGACTGGCCCATCGCGGGGACCACCGGCTACGAGTTTCTGAACGCGGTGACCGGTCTCTTCATCGATCCAGCAGGCGAAGCGCCGATGACCGACGTCTACCAGCAGTTCGCGGAGACGGACGCGCGGTTCGACGAGATCGTCTACGAGAAGAAGCGCTACATCCTGGCCGACAAGTTCCAGAGCGAGATCGGGCGCCTCGCCGATTTGCTCGCGACGTGCTGCAGCGCGGACTATCGGTTTCGCGACACGCGCAAAGACGAGCTCAAGGCCGTTCTCCACGAGGTCATCGCGGCGTTCCCGGTGTACCGGACGTACGCCCGCCGCGACCACGCCGGCCACGCCGAGCTTGCCGAGCAAGAAGAACGCTTCGTGCGGCAAGCGTTCGCCGCGGTGGCAGAGCGCCGCCCTCAAATCGACGAAGTCTTGCGCGGCTTCTTGCAAGAGATCCTCCTCTGCGAACGGCGCGGACCCGTCGAGACCGAGCTCGTCTTGCAGATGCAGCAGCTCACGGGTCCCGTCATGGC
>DATEMX010000246.1:0-3321 GCA_035275365.1 Polyangiaceae bacterium
CTATTGGACATTCTGCTCCGCCCGTAGTCATTACGAGACACTTGGGGCGATCCTCAGCCTCCGCCAAGGCCGCCAAGGCCGCCAAGGCCGCCAAGGGGTTGGTTGGGTCCTCGTGGTTGCTCTCCGAAGAGCCTGGAGAGCCTGTTCTGGAGAGCTGATAAGGACGCTCGGCGATCCGCCTGTCACGAGCCAGCCACTACCTATCGATTGGCACAAGCGAGGAGCACCCACCCCCACCCTTGGCGGCCTTGGCGGTCTTGGCGATGACTGAGATCACCTCCAGGCGTTGCAGCCCAGGTCGATTACTTGCCGCTCTTTTTGCCGTTATTTTTGGCCGTGAGGGCTTGGGCTCTGGCTTTTTTGCCGAGCTCGGACTGGGGGGCGAGCGTCGCGGCGGCTTCGAACTCTTTGACGGCTTGGGCGGCGCTGCCCGACGCTAGGAGCGCCTCGCCAAGGTAGTAGTGCGCGGGCGCGAACTTGGGGTCGAGCTTGGCGGCCGATTCGAAATCGGATTTGGCGCCAGGTTCATCTTTCAGTGAGTGGCGGCAGAGGCCGCGACGGACGCGGAATTCTGCGTCGTCGCCGGCGGCGATGGCCTTGTCGAGCGCGGACACGCAATCGGCGAAAGCTCCGGCCGACCCGAGCAAGCGACCGATCGACGCAAGGAGCGCGCGGTCGCCTCCCGCCGCGGCGAGGGCGGCCTTGAGCTCGATCGCCGCTTTGGGCTTGTTGCCCATCTCGAGCAAAAGCGCGCCGTAGCCGTAGCGAAGATCGGCCTTGTCGCCGATGATTTTGATGGCGCGCTCGTATTCGGCCGAGGCGCCCGTCTTGTCGCCTTTGCCCTTCAACGCGACGGCCATGTTGGCGTGCAGGGCCGGTTCGTCCGGGCGCTTCGCGAGGCCCCTTTCGGTGACTTGAACTGCCTCGTCCCACTTGCTGGCGTCGAGGTAGAGCGCTCCCAAGTTGACGGCAGCTTCCGCGAGCTCGGGAGCGGCGGTCATCGCGTCCTTGTAATTCTGTTCGGCGCCGGGCCTATCGCCGAGATTTTCGAGAGCGACGCCCAGGTAATACGACGCCATGCCGTTCTTGGGGTTCTTGTGCAGCGCCCGTTCGAGCGCACCTTTGGCGCTCTTGAAATCGCCGGCCTTGATCGCCGCGACGGCGCGGTCGATCTCGGGCCCCGCCTGGTCGGAGGCGCCCGACTTGGCGCCGGCAGCGGGGTGGGGATCGGGCGCCCCGCCCATGCTGGGGGGCAGTGTCGGCGGTGGGCCTGGAAGCGGCGAGGCTGGTGGGGGCGCTTCGCCGCCGCACGCCGCGAGAAGCAATGACACGAGCACACTCCTGGCAACGCGGGCGGTCATCATAAGCGCTTGTCCTCTCTGGCAAGGTCGTCGAGCATGCCCACGAGCCGTGAGCGAACCTCTTGCGTCCGCAGGCCCGGCTCGATCTTCGTGCCGTTGGCTTCGGTGACATAGAACACGTCGGCGACGCGGTTGCCTTCGGTGTTGATCTTGGCGACCGCGATCGACAGCCCGATCTCGTGGAGCGCTTGGGCGAGGGCGAAAAGCAAGCCTGGCCTATCGCGCGTGATGACCTCGATGACCGTCTGCCGCGACGACGCCCGGTTGTCCACGGAGATCTCGTTGGAGACCGAAGGCGCCGGGCGCTCCGACCAGGGCGACGACGAGCCGCGGCCCGCGGCCAGCTCGCGCGGCGTGATGTCGCCGGTGATGACGCTCCTCAGGTCACGCTGGAGCTTGGCCATCGCGCGAGCAGCGCCTTGGGCGCCGTCGACGCGATCGCGAACCCAGAAAAGGTCGACGGCTTGAATCGACCCGTCGGCGAGCGTTCGCGAGTGGATTTGCGCCTTGTGGACCTCGAGGCGGCTCGCGGCGATGGCGGCCGTGAACGCCGCCAAGAGGCCGGGGCGATCGCCGGCGATGACGCACAGTTCGGCCGCCTCGGGGTAGCGCGAGGGGACGAGGCCAGCCATGACGGGGTGGCCCTCGGCCTCCTTCGCGAGGACGGCGTGAGCCGCGATCTCGGCCGACGAGTTGGAAAGGAGGTAGCGTTCCGGCATGCTCGCCATGAACTCGTCGAGGATCGAAACGGTGGCCGCGTCGGACCACTCGGCCCGGACCTGGGCGCGCACTCGGGCGACGCGGCCTTCGTCGACCGGCTGGCCGGAAAGCATGGCGTCGGTGGCGAGGAACAGATCGTCGAGCATCCGAGCCTTCCAGGTCGTCATCGACGTGGGGCTCGTGGTCGAGAGATCCGACACCGTCAGAAGGTAGAGATCGCGCAATCCCTCGCGACCATGAACTTCGCGCGCAAACTCGGTGACCGTGGCTTGGTCCTCGATGTCGCGGCGAGTGGCCACGTGGTACATGAGGAGGTGCTGCAAGATGAGGTGGCACCCCTCGTCGACGTCTTCCGGCGAAAAGCCGAGCCGGGCGAGGATACCGCGGGCCATGTCGGCTCCCCGCTTCGAATGATCTTTGCCGCCGATGGCCTTGCCCACGTCGTGCAGGAGCGTCGCCAGGAAGAGAACCTGCGGGCGCGTGACCTCGGCCGCGAGCCGGCAAGCGAGTGGGTACTCGTGCGCGATGTCGCCGCGGACGAGCGCGCGGAGCCGATCGACGGCTGCAACCGAGTGCACGTCGACGGTGTACACATGGTAGAGATCGTGGTGCACGCGCCCCACCACCGGTGAAAACTCCGGGATCATGGCCATGAGAAGACCCACGTCGTGGAGCTCGGCGAGCACCGAGCCCTGACGCAGGCGCGTCTCCTGCGCCGTCGACACGAGCTCTACGAAGAGCCGAGACGCCTCTTGGTTCGCGCGGAGCGCCTCGCCGAAGACGGGATCGCGCGCCACGCGGGCGACGGCATCGCGCGCGAACGGGAGCACCGTCATCGATCGCGCGATGGCCGTGGTGAAGAGGCGCAGCGACAGCGCGGGATCGGTAGCGAGCTCGTTGGCGTCGGCGATCGTGACTTGGCCGTCGAACGTGCGCAGTCCGCGCCCGAGGTCCTCCTCGTGGGGCCGCTTGCGTCCGACGCGCGGCGTCGCGCGGGTGATGATCTGCTCGCGAGCGCGCGTGATCGTGCGGGCGTGCCGATAATAATCGGACATGAACATCTCGACCGTGGGACCGGAGACGTCGGCCGACGCCTCGCGACCTACCCCGGCGCGAACGTGGTAACCCATCGCGCGCGCGATGGTCTCCTGCTCCTCGAACGTGAGGCGATCGCTGCGCCGCCCAGCGTGATGGTGCAGGTGGTTTCGCACGGTCCACAGGAAATTGCAGGCCGCGTTGA
>DATEMX010000247.1:0-4269 GCA_035275365.1 Polyangiaceae bacterium
TCTCTGAAGAGCATTTCGGTGACCTTCACGCTGCCCGGCTTCGCTGCGGGGATGGGATTGGCCGTGGCGGTGGGGGCTTGTTCGCCGACGTCAAGAAGCCCCACCAAGATGTCGGCCATCATCACCATGCGAACGAGATCGGAGACTGCGGAAGGATCGTCGTGGTGGTGGGTGCACGCTTCGATGATGGGTTCGGGGAGCCGCCAAGCTATCGCCAATTCAGCGCCCGCGCGGCGGTGATAACGATGTACGAGCGCACGGATGCCCTCGGCGCCCTCGACGGGGTCGGGGTAAGCCGCGAGGATACGGTAAATGCGCGCTTCGCCGATGTCGTGGAGCAGCCCGCAGAGATAGTCGTATTCGTAGCGAAGCCGGAGCTTCTGGCTTATCGACCGCATCGCGAGGCCGGTGAGCACGCTGCGACGGAACGACTCCCCTACCCTCTCTTGGTAGCGGGGCATGCCCGCCGTCGAATTCGCGTAGGCGACCTGGAACAAGAGATCGCGCGTTCCCGATAGACCGAGCCGAATGATGGCGCCACGCGTCGTGGAGACCCTGACGGCGCGGGTGTAGATGACCGAATTGGCCACGGCCAAGAGCCGCGCTGCGATCGGCGGATCGCCCTCGACGAGCTCGGCCAGCTTCTTCATGTCGGAGTTGGGATCGTTGGCGAACCTGAGCGCCGACTGCGCTACGTGCGGCAAGACGGGCAGGGCTGCCCTCCCGCCGTCGAGCTCGCGCAGGAGTTTGGGTTCGAGCGTCGCGATCGTGACTTCCTTTTGAGGCTCCATTGTGGCGAGAGCAGGGTCCATCGTCATCCACCCTTGTTGCGAGTGAGGAGTTGTTCTTTTTCGTCCTCCGGTGGCGGGGCCACCCGAGAGGGGCGCTGCGAGGTTCCAACGGCTTCTTTGGCCATGACTACCCGGTTGCGACCGGTGATCTTGGCCGCGTAGAGAGCTGCGTCCGCTTCTTCGAGGATGTCGTCGGAGGTCTCACCTTCGGCGGGATCGTAAATGGCGATGCCGACGCTGATGGTCACCTGGTGACCGTCGAGACCGTCGTGCGTGAGGGCAGCGACGGCCAAGCGGTGGCGCTCGCCCATGCGATACGCTTGATCGTTGGTGCACGGCGGAACCACCATGACGAACTCCTCGCCGCCGTAACGTCCGCAATAATCACCCGAACGCATACCGCGCCGAAGACAGTCGGCGACGGACTTCAAGACCTGATCGCCCATGGCGTGTCCAAAGCGATCGTTGATGAACTTGAAGTGATCGATGTCCATGAAGGAGACACCGAATGGCTCTGCGGCGTTGACCTTCTCCGAGATGATGTTGGCGAGCGAGCGGCGATTCAAAAGGCCCGTGAGCGCGTCTTGACCGGCCTGGCGCCGGAAGGCTTCCCTCTCGCCGCGCACCCGTTGGAGTGCGTCGCGATAGCGCTTGTTGCGGAGCTGAACGCGTACGCGCGCGCGCAGCTCGATCGGCCGTTCGCCCGACGCAACGTAGTCGTCGGCGCCCGCCAAGAGGCCGTGCGCCACGAGCTCGTCGGGCGCCATCGTCTCGGACACCAGAATGATGGGAACGTCGCGCGCTGTCTCGAGCATGCGAAGCTCGCCGCACAGTTCGGGGCCTGCCCCGGACCCCATCATCGCGTCGAGCAGGATGAGGTCCGGCGGGTTCTGCGATACCAGATTGAACAGCATGTCGGCAGAATCGAGGAGCTGGGTGTCGTAACCGTCGCTCAGCATCTGCTTGTGCAGCTCTTCTCTCACTTTGGCGTTCTGGTACACGATGAGAACGAGCTCTTTGCGTTCTACAATCGCAGGAGCGTTGGAGAGGCGAGGAGACCAGAGACCTTTGGGATCGGATTGCAAAGCGATGCCGGAGAGGCTTTGGGGGGTCTAGGGGCCCGGTGAGGCTTGGGGGTAAGGGCTCGGCGAGGGTTGGTTTGCGGGAGGTTGCTCGGCGGACGACGGCAGAGGCTCGGCCGCTTGCCGAAGCGCGAAGCGGTCGATGGTCGAGAACTTGGTCGACTCGATGAACACTTGCGCGCCTACACGCGTGGTCACATTGACGACGATCGGCGCCAAGAGGTTGACGGTCGCCGGCTTGCCGGGCGCGGCCGAGAGCACGGCCATGGTCGCGTAGGGAGCCGCGTCGTCATGAGGAAGCGGGTAGTCGTGCTCGAGATGAAGTGCGTCGAGCGACACCACGGGGAACGCAACGGCTGCGCTGCTCACCGATTGCAGCCAACCGATGGGCGAGCCTTCGCGATGCCGCAAGAGGACGAAACTCTTCTCTTCCGCGAAGCCTACGAGGCCGTCGGGAAAGCTGATGGCGTCGCCATCATCGACTTCTAAGCTGCCAAATCGTTCGCTTTTGATTTCCATGAGTGAGCTCCTGATTGCGAGACTTCAATGAGGAAGTCCGGCGTGCCGAATGCCTGAGCAACCGACATGCCATGAGCCCTTCGTCAATCATGGCAAAGGCATCGCCCTAAGTACAGCGCCCTATTGCATGGTACCCGGCTTACAGACTGCTCTCGCAGGACTTGTTCGCCTTCGCCTTCGTGTACGGGCACGGGCACGGGCACGGGCACGTTTACGGGTACCAGAAGTCAGGGACACGCCCTAATGACCGAGTATCAAGCTCGGTCATTTAGCCTGCGGCCGAGTCGGGGGTGGCAGGTAGGACCATGCGGTACACTGGAGCACTCGCGCGTATGACGAGCGCGCCGCCGTGCGCTTCCGCCACGCGGCGGCAGAAGTCGAGGTCTTGCACCGCCCGAAGAAAGCCACTGGAGGTGGGCCCCGACGCCCGACGTGAAGGATCCGACGGGCGGCCAGAGTCGGGCGCCTGGTCGTGGTCGAAGTCGATCAGGAGATCGTTCTTGTAGATACCGTATCGGATGGTGAGCCGCGACTCGGGAGGAACGTCGTCGACGAGCCGCGCGAGGAGCTTGCCGAGGGCGCGCGTCACCAGGGTTCGGTCCAGCGTCGCCGCCACCTCGACGCTCGACTCGATTTCGATGGAGATGCCCTTGGCCTCGGCGCGCCGGCGCACGAGCTTCTGCGCGGCGGAGACGAGCGATCCCAGGCTCACCGTGAGGCACTGAATCGACGTCGGATCGGAGCGCACGGCGAGCACGGCGTCCTCGAGGAGCTCGGCGAGCCGCTCGCAACACGTCTCGATATCGGTGAGCCCTTCGGCGACGCCGTCGGTCGTTGCTTTTTCACCGATGCCGCTACGGAGCCACTGCACGTTGGCCTCGAGCGCGCCGAGCAGGCTGCGCGCCTCGCGTGAAACGTTGGCCAGGTGCCCTTCGGCGCCGTCGCGGGCGACGAGCCAGACGTCGCTCGACGGAGCGTCCATCGGACGCGTTTCCTGCGAAGTGGGTTGCTTGCGGAGCGGAGAGGCCATGGGTCCGGATGGTCGAACGGCCGTTGTCGACGTGCCTTAAGCGCTATTTCAAACCCATGACGTCGAGCGCCGCGCGCCGGTCAGCATCGCGGAAGGCGTCGATGACCCGCTCGCAGACCTCGAAGGCACGCGACGCATTGACGATGTCGACCATGCCTTTTACAGGCGAGACGTTGGAGCCCTCGAGGGCGCCCGTTTCGAGCTCGGGAGGAGCAACTGCGGGAGGGCCCGCCGCCGGTTGCCCGCGAAGCAAAAACGAACCCTCCTTGGCGAGACCGGCGGGGTTCTTGAACTGCACCGTGAGCAACTGACCGCTCGGCGCGCCGTCCATGGTGACGGTCGCGTCGCTCGCGATGGAGACTTTGCTACCCGGTGTCAGGCGAACGGGCTTGCGATCGAGACCGAGCACGGCGTCGCCGTCGCGGGTGACTACCATGCCGTTCTTGTTCACTTCGAGGCTGCCGTAGCGCGTGTATCTCTCACCTTGCGCGGTCTTGACGACGAGGTAGCTGCTTGGACCCTTGAGAGCGACGTCGAGCGGACGGCCGGTGACGGTAATGGCCCCCGCGAGGGGATCGGTCGCGATCGAGCCGACCGCGCCGTATTTGAGGTTGAAGCCACCCTGTTTCTTGGCGGTCGCGCGGGTCAAGACCTCGCGAAAGACAACGCGATCCCCGTGGTAGGCGGGTGTGGAAGCGTTGGCGACATTCTCCGCCGCCACGTCGAGCGCCATGACCTGCGAAATGGCGCCGGAAGCCGCCGACCAGATGCCGTCACTCATGATTCGTCTCCCGCTGCTTTCTTCTTGGGCGCCTTCTCGACCGAAACGTCGAGGTGGGCACGGATC
>DATEMX010000248.1:0-2612 GCA_035275365.1 Polyangiaceae bacterium
CGCCTCCACCAGGCGCGGCAAAGCCGCCGGCTGACGTCAAGCCGGCGGATCCCGCCAAGCCCGCCAAGCCCGCCGACACGGGCAAGCCCGCGGCACCGGCGCCGGCTGCGCCCGCCGATCCGAAGCCTGCGCCGATGTCGCGCGACGCGCGGATTCGCGAGCTCGAGTCGAAGGTCGAGAAGCTGACCAAAGCGATGGCCGACATGAAGGCACCCGCTCCGGCCGCCGCAGCGGTGCCCGTTGCTCCACCGCCGCCCCCACCCGAGCCCGACAAGGGCCTCGAGCCGCTCCGTGGCATCGTCGTGTCGGGCTACGTGCAGGCGCAACTCGAGAACCACGACGACTCGGAAGATCAGCTTCGTCCTGGCGGCGCGCTCTACAACCAGAACCGGTTTCTCATTCGTCGTGGTCGCATCAAGATCGAGCGCGAGTGGGACTACAGCTCGGTCCTTCTGGAGTTCGACGGCAACACCAACAAGGGGCCGCAATTTCAGCTCTTCCGCGCCGAGGCCGCGCTGCAATACCGCGGTAGCAATCCCGCGCCGGCGCCGGCGCTCGTGAAGCTCTCGATGGGGCTCTTCGACGTTCCCTTCGGCTATGAGCTCTCCGAATCGTCGAAGACCCGTTTCTTCATGGAGCGCTCGCTCCAGTCGCGCGCGTTCTTCCCGTCGGAACCCGATCTCGGCTTCAGAGTAAGCGGGCAGCTCGGTTGGTTTCGCTACGCCCTCGCCGCGATGAACGGCAACCCGCTCGGCGACGTGACCTTCGCCGCGCAGGATCCCAACAACCACAAGGATTTCGTCGCGCGCATCGGCGCGTTCGTCTCGCCGGCGAAGTCGCTCGACATCAGCGGCGGCGTCTCGGTTCTGAACGGCAAGGGGTTCGCCAAGGGCACCGACGCCACCAAGAACATCTTGGTATGGACCGACAAAAACGAAGACCGTGCTTTCACCTCTGGCGAGATCAACGGCTCGGCCGCCTTTCCCGCGTCGCCTTCCTACAACTTCGATCGCTGGGCCGTTGGCGCGGACCTCCAGGTTCGGTTCGATACGCCGCTTGGCACGAGCAAGGTCTACGGTGAGCTCCAGCTCGGGTCGAACATGGACCGCGCGCTCTTCATCGCCAACCCCACGCTGGGCGGTCAGCCGGCGCGCGAGCTCGGGTACTACCTCGGAGTGGTGCAGGACGTCACCCGTTATGGCGTGGTGGGCTTTCGCACCGAGCTCTACGATCCCAACGCCGATTTCCTCGGATATCAATCCGGCAAGGCCATTCCGGCGTCGCAAGCGATCCGAATCCAGTCGCCCATGGTCGGCGTCGTGATCCCCGGCCGCGCGCGCCTGCTCTTCCAATACGATTTCGTTCGCGATCACCTCGGCCGCAACGTCTCCGGCGCTCCGATCGACATGAAGAACGATCAGTGGACCCTGCGTCTCCAGGGGGACCTGTGAGGCCGGTTGCCCTGGCCGCCGTTGCGCTGGCCCTCGTCGCTTGCTCGGGGGTGAGCGAACCCTCTACGAGTGGGCTGAGCGAGCCGGTCCGTGTTCGATTCACGCCCTACGGTCAATCGCAGTCGGTTCCGGCAACGTTCGTACCGGGACCGCTACCGCCTCCCGGTGACGGACCGGCCGTTCGCGTGGAGAACAACCAGACCACCATTTTCCCCGGCGTCTTCGGCAAGAAGCTGTCGGGCTACCTCGATGACAGCGGTAGCGCCGTCCTGCTGCGGTTCGATGGGCTGGGAAGCGGCTATTGGTCGGTGCCGTCGGGGAGCCCGGCCGACCCTGGTGTCGGCGCGCACCTGCTGGCATGGGCCGCCGCGATCGACTTTTCGACCGACCTGCCCGTGGGGCCCCGTTCGCTCCAAGCGATTGGCGTCGATCCGAGCGGCCGCCGCGGACCGCTCAACACGGAGGCCGCGTTCAACGTCGTGAGCGACGTGCCTGCAGGCGTTGCCGTCGTGCAGCTCCGCTGGGACACGAACAGTGATCTCGATCTCATCATCATCGGGCCCGACGGCAAGCAGCTCGATCCCAAACACCCCTCGACCGCCACGGCTCGCCTCGAGGACGGCGGGCTGTCGCCCGGCGCGGGTGAGCTCGACGGCGATTCGAACGCGAACTGCGTCATCGACGCGCGCCGCCGCGAGAACGTCGTGTGGGCAACCGCCCCCATGGCGGGTCGATACGTGGCCAAAGCCGACATGTTCGCTTCGTGCGGCGAGTCGGTCGCCAACTTCGAGTTTCGCATCTATCAAGACGGCGCGCTCAAGTTCTCGCAGGTCGGCCGCCTCCTCGGCTCTGACGCAGACAACGGCGCTACTGCCGACCCGGCCGCGGAGCCCGGGACGCGAGCGGCGGCGTCTGCGCTGACGATCACCGAATTCCAATTCTGATCAACGAAAGAAGGTAGCCATCATGATCGAACGACTATCCAGAGTGGCGCTCCTCGGGAGTGCGTGGGTTCTGTATCTGCTCTTCGCTCTGTCGGTCTTTTCGATCGGCATCATGATCGAGCGATGGTTCTTCTTCCGCGTTCGTCGCGACGACACCGACAAGCTCGGTGACGATCTCATCGTCCGCCTCAAGGCCAACGATCTGCGCGGCGCCGAG
>DATEMX010000249.1:0-4622 GCA_035275365.1 Polyangiaceae bacterium
TCGAGCGCGCTTTGAAGACTTGCGGCGATCGCGCGCGGGCGGCCTTCGGCGACGCGCGCGTGTACCTCGAGCGCTACGTTCGCTCGCCCAAGCACATCGAAGTGCAAGGGCTCTGCGACGGCCACGGCAGAAGGGCGAGCCTCGGCGAGCGCGAGTGCAGCGCGCAGCGCCGGCACCAAAAAATCGTCGAAGAGTCGCCATCGCCGGCGCCGTTCTTCCAAGGGGCTGAAGGCGCCGAGCGGCGAAGGCGCGTCGAAGAGGCGGCCTTGGCGATTTTCCGGCACGCCGGCTACGTGGGTGCGGGCACCTGCGAGTTCATCGCCGACGACCTTGGCAACTTTTTCTTTCTCGAGGTCAACGCGCGCCTTCAAGTCGAGCATCCAGTGACCGAAATGTGCACCGGCGTCGATCTCGTCGAGCAGCAGCTCGAGATCGCAGCGGGGGGCGCGCTGCCGAGCGCCCTTGCCGTCGATCGCGCGCCGCGCAGCGGGCATGCCGTCGAAGCGCGCGTGTACGCGGAGGACCCCGCGAAGTCGTTCGTCCCGCAACCCGGGCGGTTGTCGCGCGTCGTTTGGCCACAGGTGGGGCCGCTCGTTCGCGTCGAAACGGGATTTCGCGAGGGCGACACGATCACGCCTTACTACGATCCACTCATCGCGAAGATCGTGGCCTCCGGTCCCGATCGGGCGAGCGCCGTCGATCGGTTGCGGGCAGCCCTCGCATCGACCGTCGTCGAGCTCGAGGGACCGAAAGGGCCGGCGCAGACGAATTTGTCGTTCCTCCGGGCCATCCTCGAGAGCGATTCTTTCGCCGACGGTAGCTACGATACGCACTCCGCCGAGGCCCTCGCCAAGGCGGCCAAGATCGGCCCGTGACCCGCGCCGACGAGCTCCGCGCGAACGCCGAGGCGTGGCTTCACGGCGATCCCGACGAGGGCACGCGGGCCGAGCTGGCATCGATCCTGGCTCGCGGTGACCAGGCGGAGCTCGCCGAGCGCGTCGGCGCCAAGCTCGAATTCGGCACCGCGGGGCTGCGCGGTCTCATCGGCGCGGGGCCCAATCGGATGAACCGCGCCGTCGTCATCCGCACGACGTTCGGGCTGGCGCGCTATTTGGCGGCCGAGGTGCCCGGCGCAGCTCGGCGCGGTGTCGTCATCGGTCGTGACGGGCGCAGGTTCTCGCGCGAGTTCGGCGAAGACGCCGCGGGCGTCTTCGCCGCCGCGGGGATTACGGTGCACTGGTTCGAAGAGTTGGCGAGCACGCCGCTCACGGCGTTCGCCGTCGCGCACCTCGGCGCAGCGCTTGGCGTCATGATCACCGCGAGCCACAATCCAGCCGACTACAACGGCTACAAGGTCTACTGGCAGAACGGGGCGCAGATCGTGCCGCCGCAGGATTCCGGCATCGCCGCGTGCATCGAGGCTGCTCCGGCGGCGAGCTCCATCCCTCGCCGCGCGCTCGAGACCGCGCGCGCGGACGGCCGGCTTACCTCGATTTCCGGTGATGTCGAGCGCGCCTACCTTGCGGGCGTCGTGGCCCGTATGTCGGTGCCGGCGGATCCGTCGCTGCGGATCGTCTATACGCCGCTTCACGGCGTGGGGTTTCCGTTCGCCGAGCGTGCCATGGCGGCAGCCGGATTTCACCCGCTCATCGCCGTCGCCGAGCAGGTTCGGCCCGACGCGACCTTTCCCACGACGCCGTTTCCGAACCCGGAAGAGCCGGGGGTGCTCGACTTGGCGCTCGCCCTGGCGCGCCGCGAAAACGCCGACCTCGTCGTGGCCAACGATCCCGACGCCGATCGCCTTGCCGTCGCCGTGCCCGACGATCGCGGCGATTTCGTTCAGCTCACCGGCAACCAGGTAGGCGCTCTCCTCGGGCACTTTCTCCTCTCGCGGTCGAAGATGCCCGGTGAGCCACCGAGAGCCGTCGTCTCGACGATCGTCTCTTCGCCAATGCTTGGCGACATCGCGCGCTCGTTCGGGGTGCACTACGAAGAAACGCTCACCGGCTTCAAGTGGATCGCGTCGCGCGCGCTCGAGCTCGAACACGCGGGTCGGCGCTTCGTGTTCGGTTACGAAGAGGCGCTCGGCTATTGCGTCGGCTCGCTCGTGCGCGACAAAGATGGCGTCGGCGCGGCCGTCGCGTTCGCCGAGCTCGCCTCGGCGTGCCGCGCGCGAGGTGAGACGGTATTCGATTACCTGTGCCGCCTCTACGGCGAGTTCGGGCTCTACGCGAGCTCGCAGCACAACGTCACCATGCAGGGAGCCGAAGGAAGCGCCCGCCTGGCGCGAATCATGACGGCCCTCCGGGCGTCGGCCGTGCAAGTTATCAGCGGCCGCGCGGTCGTGGCGCGCCGCGACTACGACTTGGGGCGCGCGTGGCTACGCGACGGGCGCGAAGAGGCGCTCATGTTGCCGCGCAGCAACGTGCTCGTCTTCGAGCTCGAAGGCGAAACCCGCGTCGTCGTTCGTCCGAGCGGCACGGAGCCGAAGCTCAAGTACTACCTCGACCACCGCGAACCCGTGGTGGTAGCCACCGCGGTGGGCGATCCATCGGTGGAAGGCCTCGACCTCGGCACGGCCACAGCGCTCGCCGCCGCCGAGGTCCGCGCGCGCGCCGAGCTTCGGGCCGTGAGCGAAGGTGTGGACGGCTTACTTCTTGGCCGGTAGGTGGCACCCTCGGACGAACCATGCTCCTTGAACGCCCGTTGCTTAAGTGAGAATCAACCTTGTCATGGTTGATTCACTTTCCCGTTGGCTGGAGCCGACACTTGCCGATCGCCTCCGGCGCTCTCAGGTGGTTGTCGTGACGGGGGACTCGCCAAACGGGCAAGACCACCCTCGTGCGCGGCCATTGACGAGTTCTGTACGAACGCTAAGACGACTTGCGCACTATTGCCGCGCGGCGAAAATCCGGCCCCCAGATTCGAGAGCGTGGATACTTGCCATGCCGGCATGCCTGGATGCCAAGTCACGAACGACGGGGGGACCCCTTCCTGCTTCACCTTCCCAATTTGGCATGCCAAATTGGGAACGATGGCGCGACCTTCCTAGCCCCCCACCGGGCTGCGCCCGACACACGATGCAGGAAACCGAGGTCACGGTGAGGCAGTCTGACAGGGGTTTCCTGCTAGCCCCCCACCGGGCTGCGCCCGACACACGATGCGGGAAACGGGGTCACGGTGAGACAGCTTGACCGAGGTTTCTTACTAGTGCCGCGAAAGTCCGGCCCCCAGATTCGAGAGCGTGGAGACGCTGGTAGATCCGCAACCGTGTGGAGATCTCCGCGAAACGAGACCGAACGCCGGCTGAACTGAGGGCAAGACTTCGGCCGCGGGCCCATAACCACGTATTCCCGCTGTCGGGCCGCGTCCACGCCTTCGAACGTCTAGGCGACCATGAGCCCCCCATCGATGGGGATCTCCGCGCCGGTCACGAACGACGACGCGTCTGAGGCCAGAAAGAGCGCGAGGCGCGCCACCTCGTCCACCTCGCCGAACCGGCCGAACGGTATCCGCTTCGTGAACGCCTCTTCGGCGGCAGCTTGCACGTCGGGCGGCAGGCCGAATTTGCCCTGGATCGGCGTGCGGATGGCGGCGGGCGAAATGGCATTGACGCGAATCCGCCGCGGCACGAGCTCGATGGCAAGCGATCGCACGAGAGCCGCCGCGGCCCCCTTGCTCGCCGCGTAGATGGCCATGTTCGGCGCCCCTCGCTGGCCAGCGACGGACGTGTTGACGATGACCGAAGCGCCCGTGCGAAAGAGCGGCAAGAGCTTTTGCAGCGTGAACACGACGCCCTTCACGTTGACGGACATGTGCTCCTCGTAGAAAGCCTCGTCCACCGTTTCGAACGGCGCGAGCTTGGCGATGCCGGCGTTGAGGAAAAGGACGTCGACCCCATCGTAGAGCCGCGCCACGTCTTTCGCGAGGCGCTCGGCGTCCGCCACCGAGCGGGCGTCGGATCGGAGCACGGTCACGCCGGAGGGGAGCTCGGCGCGGGCGCGTTCGAGCGTGCTCGGGTTTTGCCCAGTAACGATCACGCGCGCTCCGGCCGCGTGAAAGAGCTGCGCCGTCGCGCGCCCGATGCCCGTCGTGCCGCCTGTCACTACGGCGACCTTTCCGGTTAGACCGCCGAGATCAGAAGATGTGGGAGGGACGTTCGATTCTTGCATGGGGTCTCCTATTTTTGACAGATCAATCAATAATTAGCCACAAAAACGTCATGACGGCGCGGACGGGTCGCCGAGGAGCCTGCGTGCCTGCGCGATCACGCTCCGCACATAGGCCGGCTCCGGGTGCACGCGGGCCACGATGGCGAGCCCTTGCGAAAGGACGAGGAGCGATCGCGCCGCGCCGCGCGCGTCGAGCGTGGCGCTCACTTCGCCGTCCCGCTTGGCGCGGCGCAGCGCGCGGAACAAAGCTTCCTCCATGAGGGTCATCTTGCGACGGAGAAAGTCGGCCATCGCCGCGTCCTTGGCGCGCAGATCGGAGACGGCGTTCCCCACGAGGCAGCCGTGGAATTCCGGCGCGAGCGCTGTCGCCTCCCACTGGTCAAACACCCGCTCCAAGTTGGCGCGCGCAGAGCCGGAGGCGTCGAGCACGTCGATGAGGTACGGCTTCAA
>DATEMX010000250.1:0-4519 GCA_035275365.1 Polyangiaceae bacterium
GGCTGCTCGGGCCCGCGGCCACGACGTCAGCGTCATCGATCCCCTCGATTTCCAGATCGTCGTGTCGCGCGGCCGCCCCGCCCTCTACCTCTCCGGAGCGCTCGTGGGTCGCGCCGACGTCGTGGTTCCCCGCATCGGCGCGAGCATCACCAACTACGGCCTCGCCGTCGTTCGGCAGTTCGACATGATGGGGGTCCCCGTCCTCAACACGGCCGTCGCCATCGCGCGCAGCCGCGACAAACTGCGCGCGCTGCAGCTCCTCACGCGAAGGAGCATCGACGTCCCCACGACAGTCTGCGCGAGATCGCCCGCGGGTCTCGACGCCGCGCTCGAGCTCGTGGGCGGCTGCCCGGCGATCGTCAAGCTCCAGCAGGGCACGCAGGGCATCGGAACGATGATCGCCGAGACGCCGCAAGCCGTGGCGTCGCTCCTCGAGACGCTCTGGGCCATGGGCCAAGACATCGTACTCCAGGAGTACATTCGCGAATCCAAAGGCCGCGACATCCGCGCCATCGTGGTCGGCTCGCGCGTGGTCGCCGTCATGCGGCGCACGGCCAAGGCCGGCGAGTTTCGCTCGAACCTGCACCGCGGGGGTCTCGGCGTGAAGGTCAAGCTCGATCGACGCTACAGCTCCGCCGCCGTCGCGGCGACGCGCGCCATGGGCCTCGAGATCGCCGGCGTCGACATGCTCGAGGGCACGGGCGGCCCCAAAATCCTCGAGATCAACAGCTCGCCGGGACTCGAAGGCATCGAGCGCGCCAGCGGCGTCGACGTCGCCACGGCGATCGTCCAGCACGCCGAGCGGTTCGCGTTGCGCAACAAGGGCCTCAAGAAGAGCGCGGTCAACGCCAGGATCAGCGACGCCATCGAGCAAGAGCGCACGATGGCCAAGGTGAGAGGCAAGAGCGGCCGGCAAGCGGTTCGGTAGCTTTGCGTCGCTTGGTCTCGGCCGCCCGTCGCCTCTGTCTCGTCGCTTTGCCCCTCACGTTCGGCTGCGGTGAGAAGGAGCCCGACGGCAAGGTTCACATCACTTATTGGGAAAAGTGGACCGGCGTCGAGGGCGAAGCGATGCAGTCGGTCGTCGACGCCTTCAACCGCTCGCAGAATCGCGTCGAAGTCGAATATCTCGCGGTGTCCGCCGCCGACCGCAAGACGCTCCTCGCCACGGCCGGCGGCGATCCGCCCGACGTCGCCGGCCTCTACGCGTACAACGTGTACCAATTCGCCGACAGCGCCGCGCTCACACCGCTCGACCCGTTCATCGAGAAGAGCGGCGCCACCGTCGAAGCGTGGGCAGCCCGCTACTACCCGGCGTTCTTCGGCCTCGGCCAATACGCCGGCAAGATTTGGGCGCTCCCGAGCACGCCGGCCGTCGTCATCTTGCATTGGAACAAGGCGCTCTTTCGCGAAGCCGGCCTCGATCCCGAAAGGCCGCCCACCACGCTCTCCGAGCTCGAGGAATACAACGAAAAGCTCACCAAGAAGGATCCGAAAACGGGAGAAATCGTGCAGATGGGGTTTCTTCCCAACGAGCCTCATTGGTTCGTCTGGTCGTATCCCCTTTGGTTCGGGGGCAAGCTGTGGGACGGCCGCGACGTGACGCTGAAGAGCGACGAGAGCCTCGCCGCCTACCGATGGGTCGCGAGCTACCCGCGAAAATACGGCGTGAACAAGCTCACGTCGTTCGTGAGCGGATTCGGCAAGTTCTCTTCGCCGCAGCAATCGTTCTTTTCGGGCAAGGTCGCGATGGAAATGCAAGGGCCATGGCTCAACAGCTTCATCAGGCAGCTGGCCCCAGGGCTCGAATACGGTGTGACCGGCTGGCCCAAGACACCGAGCGGCCCGAGCGGTTTCGCCGTGGTCGACGCCGACATGCTCGTCATTCCACGCGGCGCGAAGCACCCCGACGAGGCATGGGAGTTCATCCGCTACGTCAGCTCGATCAACCCGAGCGCGCAGCGCAAAGAAGAGCTGCAGGGCATGGAGCTCCTCTGCTATGGCCACGAGAAAACATCGCCCCTACGTGAATGGAGCCCCTATTTCGAGCATCATCACCCCCACCCCTACATCGACACGTTCCGGCGCTTCGGCGCGGGCGCGAATGCGACGTCTCTGCCCAAGATGGGCAACTGGCTCTCCTACAAGGCAGAGCTCGACGATGTCGTCAATCAGGTTCGCTTGCTGCAAAGGTCGCCGGAAGAAGCCGTCGAAAAGGGCCAGGCGCGCGCCGCGAAGAATTGGACCTGGCACGAGAAATCGGTGGAGCGCCACCGCGGCGATCGCGGCGCCACGACCCCCGAGCCGAGAGGCCCATGACGGGCCGCGATCGCCACCAGCTGAAGCACGGCCTCGCCTTCACGGCGCCGTGGCTGCTCGGGATCTCCATCTTCACGCTGTACCCCGTGGCGGCTTCGCTCTTCTACAGCTTCTGCGACTACTCGATCTTGCAGCCGCCCGTCTTTTCGGGCCTCGAGAACTACAACCGCCTCTTCGGTGACGACCTGTTCTGGAAGTCGCTGAAGAACACGCTATTTTACGCGGCGCTTTCGGTCCCTCTCAGCACCGCGGTGGCCCTCTCGCTCGCCTTGCTCGTGAACTGCGAAGTCCGGGGAACCGCCTTCTTTCGCGCCGCGTTCTATCTCCCGTCGGTGGTTCCGCTCGTCGCGAGCTGCATGATCTGGATGTGGATCCTGAACGGCAACTACGGGGTCATGAACTGGGCGCTCTCGCCCATCGTGGGGCTCTTTGGAGAGAAGCCGCCGCGCTGGCTCTTCGATCCCAATTGGTCCAAGCCCGCGCTCGTCCTCATGGGGCTATGGGGCGTTGGCAACTCGATGATCATCTACCTGGCGGGACTGCAAGACGTGCCCAAAGAGCTCTACGAGGCCGCCGAGATCGACGGCGCTTCGACGTGGCGCCAGTTTTGGCACGTGACTTTGCCGATGCTCTCGCCTGTCATCTACTTCAACGTGATCATGGGCATCATCGGCTCGCTCCAGGTCTTCACGCAGGCCTACGTCATGACGAGCACCGAAGGGGGCACCGCCGACGGCGCGCCGGCCCGGTCGACCCTGTTTTATGCGCTCTACCTCTACTCCACCGCTTTTCACGATCTCCGTATGGGCTACGCGAGCGCCATGGCTTGGGTCCTCTTCATCATCATCGTCGCGCTCACCGTCCTCGCCACCAGGTGGTTCGGAAAGCGGGTCCACTATGGAAGGTGAAGCGAGCGCCTGATGCAACCGAAGACGATCGCGGCTCGAATCGTCGTCTACGCGCTCCTCGTGTGCGGATCGGCGCTCTACCTGTTTCCGCTGATCTGGCTCGTTTTGACCTCGCTCAAGCCGGTCGAGCAGGCCACCGCGCTCCCGCCCACGCTGCTCCCCCACGCCTACACCGCCGTCGTGAACGGCCAGCGCATGGAGGTCACCCGCGATTTCCTCGTGCCGAAGAAGAGCGTGCTGGTCTCGGTGAACGACGGCGAGAGCGCCGGAAAGCGCCTTCTCTTGCCGCTCGAAGACGTGGACGTGGTCGGGGCGCGCGCCCTTCTCTCGGCCTTCGAGAACGGCACGCGGCGAACGCGGCGCGTGAGCGTCACCATCCTACGAACGGTCGACCCCGGCGCGTGGCACGTCACCGAGCGTTCGGAGACCAAGGTGCGCAAGCACGAGCTCGCGTGGGATGTCCTTCCCGAATCCGAGATCGCGGAGACGACGGCCCCGCGCTGGAGCAACTATCCCAAGGCGCTCACCACCATGGGCGGCCGCGAAATCGAGGAGGTCGAGGGCTCGATGGCGAGCCGCAGCAGCGGCGTCAGTGAAGACACGCACGTCGCCTTTTCGCGATTTCTCGCGAACACCGTCATCGTCTGCGTCCTCGGCGTGATCGGCTCGGTGATGTCGAACGCCGTCGTCGCCTACGGCCTTGCCAAATTCCATTGGCGCGGCAAGGGCGCGCTCTTCGCCGTTACGCTGGCGACGATGATGGTCCCCTTCCCCGTCTTGATGGTGCCGCTCTACGGCGTCTTCGCCGAGCTCGGCATGGTTGGCACGCTCTATCCGCTTTGGGTGCCGGCGTTTTTCGGGAGCGCGTTCAACATTTTTTTGATGCGACAGTTTTTCCTGACGATCCCCGACGAGCTCGGCGAAGCCGCGCGCATCGACGGCTGCAGCGAGTGGGGCATCTTCTTTCGCATCGTTCTGCCGCTCAGCAAGCCCGTCTTGGCAGTGGTGGCCCTCTTTCATTTTCTCCACGCGTGGAACGACTTCATGGGCCCGCTCCTCTATCTCACACGAAAGCATACCTTCACGCTCGCCATCGCCCTACAGAACTACCAAAGCCAAAATGGCGGCGTGCAATGGCAATACCTGATGGCCGCAAGCTGCGTCTTGATCTTGCCTATCGTCATTCTGTTTCTACTTGCCCAAAAGACATTCGTCCGCGGCATCGCCACGACAGGCATCAAGGGCTAGTGCCACGCGGCGAAAATCCGACCCCCAGATTCGAGAGCGTGGATACT
>DATEMX010000251.1:0-2341 GCA_035275365.1 Polyangiaceae bacterium
ATGGCCAAGAAGGCTTTGGGACAGCCGCAGACCGCCGTCATCGACGAGATGAAAAAGGCAAACGTGCGCGGCCGCGGCGGCGCCGGTTTCCCCGCGGGCGTCAAATGGGGCTTCATGAAGCCCGATCCGGTCAAGCCGGCCTACCTCGTCATCAACGCCGACGAAGGCGAGCCCGGCACCTTCAAAGACCGTACGCTGATGGAGAAGGACCCGCACCGCTGCATCGAGGGGTGCATCATCGGGGCGTACGCCATCGGCGCCCACGTCTGTTACATCTACGTGCGCGATGAGCTGCACCTCTCCAAGGAGCGGCTGTGGAGCGCCATTCGCGAGGCCAAAGAGAAGGGCTATTTGGGCGCGCACCCCTTCGGAACGAACTACGCCGTCGAAGTGTACGTGCACACCGGCGCCGGCGCGTACATCTGCGGCGAAGAGACGGCGCTCCTCGAGTCGCTCGAAGGCAAACGCGGCGAGCCGCGCCTCAAGCCGCCGTTCCCCGCGCAGCGCGGCGTCTTCGGTTGCCCGACCACGGTGAACAACCTCGAGACCATCGCCGCCGTGCCCACCGTCATCGAGATGGGCGGCGAGGCCTTCTCCAAGCTCTCGGCCCTCCATCACCTGAACGACGGCGGTTCGCGTCTCTTCGGTGTGAGCGGCCACGTGAAGAACCCCGGCATCTTCGAGGCCTGCGTGGGCCTCACGCTCCGCGAGCTCATCTACGATCTCGGCGGCGGTCTCTCGGAGGGCGAGCTGCTCGGGGTCATCCCGGGCGGGTCGTCGTGCCCCATCCTGCTCCCCAGCGAAACCGTCCACGCGCCCGACGAGAAAGCGGTGCTGCATCCGTGGCACGGGCAGAGCGTCCTCGACGTGCCGCTCGGCGTCGACACCATGCGCAACCTCGGCACCATGCTCGGAACGTGCTGCGCCATCGTCCTCTCCGATCGCATCTCGCCCGTGTGGGCCATGCAAAATTTGATGGCCTTCTACCGCCACGAATCGTGCGGACAATGCACGCCTTGCCGCGAAGGCACGGGGTGGATCGATCGGCTCGTCACCAAGATGATGAAGGGCACCGCCACGATGGACGAACTCGACCGCCTCCACGGCGTCGCCAGCTCGATCATGGGCAACACCATCTGCGCTTTCGGCGAAGGCGCGGCGATGCCGGCGCTTGGCTTCGTGCGCAAGTTCCGCCGCCAGTTCGAAGCGCACGTGAAGAGCGGCAAGCCGGTGCCGCCGGGAGGACGCGTCTCGGTATGAACCTCCTCACGCAAGGCTTCTTCTGGCTCTCGGCGCTCGCCACGGTGGTGGGCGCGCTGCTCACCGTGCTCGCGAAGAATCCCATTCGCAGCGCCATGTCGCTCCTGCTCGCCATCGGTGGAATCACCGGGCTCTTTTTGGGGCTCGACGCGCAGTTTTTGGCGACCATCGAGCTCATCGTCTACGCCGGCGCAGTCGTCATTCTCTTCGTGTTCGTCATCATGTTGATCGGTCCCGACGCCACGTCCCCCGCCGACTCCAAGGGCGCGTTCTCGCGAACCTTCGCCGGCGTCGTGTTCGGCGTCTTCTCGCTCGTCGTCGGCGGGCTCTTGCTCCGATCGAGCGGCGGGCTCCACGCGTTCCCGCCGTTTCGCCCCGACTACGGCACCATCGACGCGGTCGGCCGCGAGCTCTACACGCGCGGGCTCGTGCCCTTCGAGCTCACCACGGCGCTCTTCGTCGTGGCCGTCGTCGGTGCCATCGCCATCGCGCGCGGCCGGCACAAGGGCGAGGTCGCCGGCGAGGGCCCGAGAGGCGCCGCCGAGGAGCAGGCGCAGTGATCCCCGTCGAATATTACCTCGTCATCGCCGGCGTCGTATTCGCAGTCGGCTCCATCGGTTTCTTCATGCGGAGAAACCTCCTCATTCAGCTCATGTGCGTCGAGCTCATGCTGAACTCCGTCAACCTCACGCTCGTCGCTTTCAACCGCATGCACCAAGACGACCACAACGGTCAGATGTTCGCCTTCTTCGTGATCGCCGTCGCCGCGGCCGAAGCCGCGGTGGGCTTGGCCATCGGGCTCTCGATTTACCGTCTCAGCCGCTCGGTACGAAGCGACGAGGCGGACCTCCTCAAGAACTGATCGCCTCCTCTCAATGGAACTCCTCAAGAACCTCTTCCCCGAGCAAAACTTCACCTTGGTAGCCATCATCTTGGGGCTGCCCGCGCTCGGCGCGTTCGTCAACGGCGTCTTCGGCAAGCGCCTCGGCAAAGACGCCGTGAGGCTCATGGCGCTCTCCGCCATTGGCATCTCGTTCCTCGCTTCGCTCCTCGCTTTCGCGATGCTCGTCGCCGCGGGGCG
>DATEMX010000252.1:0-8362 GCA_035275365.1 Polyangiaceae bacterium
TCATCCATGGCAAAGGGTCCCGTTCGCCCGCAGGGCATGGCGTTTTGCGGGAAGAGGTCCCTCGCTGGCTCTGCCGGGCACCTCTGGCCGACGATGTGCTCGGCTTCGCGTCGGCGGCGGCCAAGCATGGTGGATCGGGCGCGCTTTACGTCCTTCTTGCCGCACGCCGGACGAAGTGACATCGGCCAACGAGGGGCGACTCGCACGGCCATCGTGACGTGCCAGAGGGGGCGTGGTAGCCATTTGGGGCACCGGGTGCGGAGGATTCGAGGAATGGTCGACAAGGTCGAGAAGATCTGGATGGACGGGGAGTACGTCGACTGGGACGACGCCAAGGTTCACGTCCTCACGCATTCGCTTCACTACGGCCTCGGCGCCTTCGAGGGAATCCGTGCCTACCAGCGCGCCGACAAGACGACGACGCTCTTTCGGCTCGACGAGCACATGGGGCGCCTGCTCGATTCGTGCAAGCTCTGCCACATGAAGCCGCGCTACACGAAGGACGACCTCTGCAAGGTGACGGTCGAGCTCTTGCAAAAAAATCGCATGGAAGAGGCTTACGTGCGGCCGATGATCTACGTCGGCGACGGGGCCATGGGCATCTATGTCCCCAATAACCCCATCCGCGCTTTCATCGTGGCCTACCGCTGGGGCGCCTATTTGGGCCACGATGCGCTCGCCAACGGCATTCGCGTGAAGATCTCGTCGTGGGCGCGCCACCACATCAGCGTGAGCCTCGCCAAGGCCAAGACGATGGGCCAATACACGAACTCGGTCCTGGCCAAGGCCGAGGTCAAGATGGCTGGCTACGACGAAGCCGTGCTCCTCGACACGCAGGGCTACGTCAGTGAAGGCTCGGGCGAGAACATCTTCATCGTGAAGAAGGGTCGTCTGACTACGCCGCCGCTCTCGAGCTCCATCCTCGAAGGCATCACCCGCGACACGGTCCTTACGTTGGCGCGTGAGGAGGGCATTCTGGTCTTCGAAGACCGCATCACGCGCGACGAGCTCTACCTCGCCGACGAGGTCTTCTTTACTGGGACGGCCGCCGAGCTCACGCCCGTGCGCGAAGTCGACGATCGATCCATCGGCGACGGCAAGGTCGGCCCCATCACGAAGCAGCTCCAATCGCGCTATTTCGACGTGGTTCGTGGATCGGACACCCGCCATCCCGAATGGCACACGCGCGTCTGACGCTCGCCTGTGCCGCTTGTCTCGTCGCGTGTTCGTGCGGCGCAGGCAACCCCGCCCCGGCTCTTCCCGTCTCCCCTACGCCGATCGGGTCGGCCAGCTCGCCGGCCTCCTTTCGAAGCGCGCGCTGGGGAACGTACCATTCGCGGAGGTTCGAGCTCTCCCTTGGACTGCCCGACGGTGCGGCGTGGAAGATCGACGACCACCGATCGTCGTGGCTTCAGGCTCGGCACGAAGGTACGTCGTCGACGCTCTCGCTGCGAAGCTGGGGCGAGGAGCAGAACGTGACGCGCAAGGGTTGCTATGCGCGCGCGAGGGAATGGGATCCGCGCTTGCCCGATCTCGACGGCGCGGCGCTCATCGACGACGGCCTACGGCCGCTCCTCAAGAACCAAGATGCGCGGGTTGCCGTCGGCGTCGTCGCCGCGCCGGCGCTGTCCACCGGGGGATTCGTCGTTGCGATCGCCGGCGCCATTCGTCGATGCATGGTCGTGGTGTTTCAGACCGAGGCGCGTGGCCCGGCGGCGCAAGACGAGGTGGCCGACCGGCTCGTGCTCGTGTCCGATCGATTGCTACCGTCGCTTGCACTCGATCAGAGCTTCGCGCCTTCGCGCGAACCCGTTACCGGCCCGCTCGCGCCCGGCGGAGTGGGGCGCGTGCGCTGAGAACGCAAAAGGAGCGCCGCCGCCAAAGCGAGGGTGACGAGCGCGAGTTGAACGCCGTAGGTCTCGATTGTCGGATAGACGCCGAGGGCGGGCAGGTGCGGTAGCGCCACCGGATGCAGCGGCAAATGCCCCGTCGTTTGTAGCGCCGCGATGCCTTGCCCGGCAAACACGACGGCGAGCCCGTAGAGGAGCATGCCCGAGAACGCAAAGAACGATTGGGGCGGGGCGAACTTGCCGGCCCGACCGTAGAAGACGACGAGCCCGACCAAGAGCGCGCCGCCCACCACGGCGCCGAGCGCGGCCGCCGGGCCCGAGCCGGGCTGAGAAATGAGCGCCTGATAGAAGATGATCGTCTCGAACGCTTCGCGGTAGACGGCGACGAACGAGATGCCGAAGAGCGACCACGCGGCGTTGCCGCTTTTGGCCTTGTCGCGCAGGTAGCTCACCCACCGCGCGGCCTCTCGCTTCGCGAAGAGCCAATAGCTCACGTAGAAGAGAACGAGCGCCGCCAAGATGGCGCTCGCGCCTTCGAGGGTTTCACGGCTCATGCCCGACACGGCGACGAGCTGCTGCGAGGCGAGCCAAGTTGCCGCGCCCAGCGCGAGCGCCGTGGCCCAGCCCAAGTGGACCCAGCGCTTTCGTTCGGGCGGTCCCGATCGGCCGACGACCGCGAGCAAGGCGGCGATGAGGAGCGCCGCTTCGACCCCCTCGCGAAGCGCGATCCCCGCGCTCGAAACGAGGGTCGTCGCGAACGAAGGTTTGGCGCCCGAAGCGTCGAGCGTTCGTCCTGCGTGCGCAAGCTGGCCGCGGAGCTGTTCGATCTTGGTGTCGATCTCGCTGCTACGATCGATGTCGATCCGGAGATCTTTGAAGCGCGCCTCGATGTCCCGCATGAGCGCCGGATCGGCCGCTCGCAAAGGGACCTCGATGGGTTCCACGACGTCGAGGTAAGTCGCCAAAAGCGCCGTCTTGGCGCCGCTCCGATCACCTCGGCGAACCTGCCTCGCTACTTTCGAGAGCGCCGCGCGTGCCCGAAGGACGATGCCCGCGGTGCCTTTTGGCTGAAGCGAAGAGGGCTCGTAGGGAGCGTGCAGCCGCAGCGAAGTGAGCGCGGGTTCGACGTCGGCCTCGGGCACCCCCGAGCTCCGGAGATCGGCGCGCAGCTCGTCGTCGCTCTCCGCTGCGAGCTCGCCGAGCGCGAACGCGCCGTCCTCGGCGCGCCGCTCGGCGTGACCCTGATGATCGAGCTGGCTCACGTAGAATGCGACGTCCCACCGTTCGGGGACGGAGAGAAAATCGAATGGCACCATCGCGGTGTTGGGGACGCCGAAGCGCACCGTCGTGAACACGCGAAGCGGAGAAAGCGCGCGGGCCACGTCTTCGGCGTGAAAGTTCGCGGGCCGCGGCGAATATTGCACGGCGCGGGGCGTGTTCGCGCGACCGTCGCTGCCATGGCACGCCGCGCAGTGTTGCTCGAAGAGCAGACGGCCACGCTCATGCGACGGCAGATCGCGCGGAGCTTCGGCCACGTCGAAGAACGCCAACATGTCGTTGCGCGTTTGACGGATGGCGGCAGCGACGTCGGCCTCCGGCGCGTGCGCGTCGACCAGCCGCCGCACGGCCTCGATGGCTAAGAGGGGGCGAAATGCGCGGCTCGCGGCGGGCACGTCCAACGTGGCGGCGACGCGCGCTGCCTCGGCGAGCACATCGAGGTGCTCGTTCAACTCTTGAGCGTTCACCACCTGCCCGCCTTGGACGGCCTTGCCGTAGTCGGAGCTCACGTAGTCGAGCAGGTGAATCACCTGCTGCGCGGCGAGATGCTGCGGCGGCGCCTCGGCTTTGCGAGCGAGGCTCGGCAGCGCCGTCGTCGCGGCGAGGGCAAAGGCGGCGAGCGCGATTCGCGGGTTCAAAGGCGCTTCAACTTGGCAAAGCCCTCTGGGGAAATCAACCTTCGCGCCCCATCATTTCGCCTCCGAGCGAGGTTCGAGGACCACGCTCGCCGTGAGTCGAATGGCCCAAAACGAGTCGACCGCGTCGAAGAGAGGTCGGTCGATAGGCAGCAAGAAACTGACCGCGGGCTGCAGGACGCGTGTCATGAGCCGCGCGCTGGGGCTCACCGCGTACGCGGCGCGCCCGTCGTCTTTGCGCTCCGGCGCTTGGATGAGATAGACCTCCCAGGCTTCGAGACCGAGGCCCAAGAGCTCGAGGGGCCGATACCCCACGTAGAGGGTCGTGCGGCTGGTCAGCGCGCCCGTCGAGCGATTCCAATCGATGCCTTGGCGAAGCTGCAGCACGACCGGCCCGTCGATGTCGCGGACGTCGATGAACGGGCGAAAAACGAGGTCGTCGTTGACGAAGTCGACGTGATCCCAAGGGCGCACGACGCGAATCGAGCGCGCGACGGCGCTCGCCTCGGCGTCGTGATGGATGGCCGGCACCACGAAGCCGAGCCCGCCGCCGTAGGCGAGTCCGGCCTTCGATGCCCAGAGCGCCCGCCCCCAAACCTCGGGGTTTCCCGCCACCATGAGGAAGTGGTCGCCGCTCTTGCCGAGCGCGATCTGCTCGCTCAGGCCGACGTACCATCGCCTGAGCGAGAGGGCCTGCTCGAACTCGAGTCGCTCCGTCCAGCCGAACGAGCGCCCCGGCTCCGAACCGTCCGGCAGCGCGTTGGCTCGGATGCTCGCAAAGGTGCTCTCCAGCGACGCGGTCAGCGCGCGATGGGTGAGATCGGGGAGCGTCGGAGGAGCCGGCGCATCGGGCAGATCGTACGGGTCGATGCTCTCCTCACTGCGCGGCGTTACCATTTGCGCGCCGGCGCGTCCTGCGAAGGCGAGCGCGGCGGCGGTCCAAAGTGCCACATCTCGAGCGCGGGACCGATTCATCGGCGCGATAATATGCCGGCTGCCAACGCCTCACCGATGATCCGGTGCGTGGCGGTGTGTCCGGGGCGCCTCGCTTCGACGTGACCTTCGGGCGGGCCGCCGTAGAGGGTGAAATCGCCGATCAAGTCGAGGAGCTTGTGGCGGGCCAGTTCGCCCGCGGCGAGGGTGCCGCGCGCGGCATCGTCGACGACGAGCACCGACCCGAGCGCCGCGGCCGCGCGGGGATCGGGGCTGGCGTAGAGCTGCGCGCGGCCTATGCGAAGCAGCTCTTCGCCCTGCGAAGCGAAGCCGAAGGTGCGCGCGGGAGCGATCGCTGCCAAAAAAGTGGCAGCGTCGCCCTGCCAGCTAGCCGATTCCGCGCCGATCACGGGGTGCTCGAAGTGGACGTCGACGCGGGTCGCGCCGCCCGGGGCGACCTCGAAGTCGTATCGGCTCCCTCGCCATTCGACGTGACCCCGTCGAGCGACCGCGAGCTCTGGGCGGCCGCGCTCGGGCGCGAGCGTGAGCAGGGCGTCGGCGAAGGCGCGCGCGCCTCCGTCGAGGAGCGGCAGTTCGCTGCCTTCGACGGTCATCAGCACGCCGCGCCGGATACCGAGGCCGCCGAGCGCTGCCAACAAGTGCTCCACGAGATCGATCGTGGCGCCCTCGCCGTCGGTCACGGCGACGCCCAGATCGGTCCGCGCCACTGAGAGCGCGCCGAGCGGCACGCGCTTGTCGCCGAACGCAAACGCAAGCGGGCCCGGCCATCGCTCGAGTGTCACCGACGTTACGGTGCCCGCGTGAAGCGCGAACCCTTCGAGGCGAACCCGCGCGCCGTCCTCCGCTCGGGCCGCCTTCACGCGCTCTCGGTCAGTGCTTGCCGGGGATATCGATGGTGAGCGTCACGACGAGCACGAGCGCCAGCATCATCACCAGGCCGATGGCGTGGACCTGAGCCTCGACCTTGGGATTGGGGCGCCGCCGTGTCGTCGCCTCGTAGGCCAGGAACATGAGGCGCCCGCCGTCGAGCGCGGGGATCGGCAACAGGTTGAAGGCGCCGAGATAGGCCGAGATGATACCGAGGAAGCGAAAGAACGACGGCGCGCCGTCGCGCGCCGCGTTGGCCGTTTCTCGCACGATGCCCACGGGGCCAGCGAGGTTGTCGAGCTTTTGTTTGCCGGTGAGCATTTGCCCGAGCCCGACCAGCGTTTCGACGACGACCGTGGCGGGCGCCTTGATGGCGTACTCTGACGCTTCTTTGAGCGTGGCGGGCCGCGTGAGGAACACGGACCCGACGCCGATGCGGCCCTCGCCGTTGGCGATGACCGCCGGCTTGACGGTGAGGTGCACGACCTGACCGTCGCGCTCGACCGTCACGTCGATGGGCTTGCCCGGGTTGGCGGCCACGGCCGACTTCATCTGATCCCACTCATGGATCGATTGGCCGGCGACCTCGACGACTTTGTCGCCCGTCTTCATCTGTCCCGCCTCGGCGGCGCTGCCCGGCTGTACGGTGACCTTGGTGGTCGGAATCAGCTGCCCGCCGATCATCATCGCGGCGAAGAAGAGCACCGAAGCGAAAAGATAATTGAACAGCGGTCCGGCGAAGATGGTGACGATACGCCCGACGAGGCTCGCGTTGGCGTAGCTGCCTTCGTCCTTCGGATCGACCTCGTCGAGCGGGTTCATTCCCGCGATTTGCACGTAGGCAAGCAAAGGAATGATGGCAAGCTGGTAGGTCGTGGGGCTGCCTTTCGGCGTGTGACGAAACAGCGCCGGCCCAAAGCCGATCGAAAAGCGCGTCACTCGCATCTTGAACGCGCGAGCCGCCAGGTAATGGCCGAGCTCGTGGACCACCATCAAGATGCCGAGACCCAAGGCTCCGAAGATGCCGAAAATAATCGCCATGGCTTAGAGTGATTCTAACCGTGCGAAGGTCCCTGCGCCATGACCGCCTTTGGACGCCCGGCCGCGCGCGCCAGCGGACCCGAAAGGCTCACGGCATGAACGAGACGCCGATGCTGGCATAGGGCCAGCCGATGCGCATCGTCAGCGAGACCGTCTCCGAGAAATGGTAGCGGCCGCCCACGAACAGCGTGACGGGGTTGATGTCGAAATGGCTGGGGCCGTTGCCGCACTCTTGGACGATGACACCGTTGCGGACGACCGTTGGACAATTGCCGTTGCCCCAGCTGTGATACGCGAACGATAGCCCGGGCTCGGCGAACACGCTCCAGTGTGTCGAAAGGAAGAAGTTCCACTGCATGACGACCGGGACGATGAACGAGTCGAGGTTCGAGCAGTAGCTGTAGCGGTAGTCGTAGAAGTAGCCGTAGCAGCCGTTGTAGTGGACCCAGTCGAGCCCGACGCCGATCCCGACGCTGTTGTTGATGCTCGAGACGAAGCCGTTCTTCACGATTGGAAAAGTGAAGCGCCCGCCGATACCCACGCCGTTCGATCCTGCCCGGGGCAGAAAGAACGCGGCCAAGAGATGCGGCTCGGCTTCGACCGAGTAGGCCGGGTGATCGCCGGGGCGCTTGATAATGGACTCTTCGGCGCGGGCCCGCGACGAGGTCAACAGCGTGAGGGCGAACGCGAAACCGGCGAAGGCGATCCAGGCGGACTTCGAGGAACGAGCCAACATCTCTTTCTAAGTACTCCTTCTGAGGTTCGCTCTGCAAGTCCGCGTGCTCGTAGCTCTTCCGAATGGGCGAGCCTGCTTGACAAACAGACATCTCTTGCGGGGGGCCGCGCACGGCTGCTAGCTTTCCCGTCCCCGAAGAATCCGCAGGGGAAAGGGAGTCTTTTGACCATGAGCGTGACGGGCAGCACCAATCCGAACTCACCCGACAAGAAGCAAACCGGTTTCGCGGCGTCGGAGAACGGATCGAGTCCGCCGCCCGCGGGCGCTGCTGGCGGCAGCGGCGGTGCCATGGCGGGCGGCGGGGCCAACGGGGCGACCGGAGGTGGTTTGCCGATCGCGGGCGGCGCGGCGATCGTTGCCCCCGTCAACGCGTTTCCCGGTGGCATCCCGCAGAACGCGCTCATCGTGCTCCCGCTCGCGTCCCCCACCACCGAGCTGCAAGAGCAACTGAAGAAGGGCCCGATGGCCCTGACGCCCGATCAAATGTGGAAGCTGCTCGGCTTCAACGGTCCCGCGGTCCAAGTGCAAGACGATCAGGGTCGCCCCCTCGCCATCGGCCTCGAGGACTTGCTCTCCGGCCTGCAGAAGCACTGGGACGAGACTCCCGACGATTTGAACCGCGGTCGAATCTTGGCGCAAGAGCTCCTCAAATACGGGCGCCTCGAGAAGGCCGAAGCCGTTCTGTCGCGCGTCGTCGCCAAGGGCGGCGTGGGCGACGACTGGCTCGCGCTCGGCGTGGCGCAGCTCCAGCAGAAGAAGCTCGACAAGGCCGAAGGCACGCTGCGCGGCGCGCAGAACCTGATGGCCGAAAATCCGTACCCCTCGCTGCACCTCGCCAAGTTGGCGCAGGCCAAGGGCAACCAAGAAGAGGAGCGCTCGATGGCGCAGCGAGCCATCGGCATCGACGCCAACTGCGTCGACGCGTGGGCCTACTACTTTCAGTTCGTGCGCGACAGCGAAGGCGAAGAGAAAGCCATCGCCGCCGTCGAAGAGCTCGCGGG
>DATEMX010000253.1:0-18957 GCA_035275365.1 Polyangiaceae bacterium
GCGCCCTCCGGCGTCACCATCGGCCAAGCGCGCATCGCGCCAGAGAACGCGGTCGGCGTCGACGCGCGCATGGTGATATCCCTCGGACCCGTCGCCGTCCCCGTCGGGCTTCTGTTGCAGGTAGCGCAGTCGTTCGGCATCACGGTGCCGCCCGAGGCGCTGGCGGCCGGCGGCGCACGTTCTCCCGCTGCCGCCGGCGGCGGTCCCGCGCCCGCACCCAAGAAGCATCAAACGGTGATCGGCCAACTCGACTTCAGCCAAGGTGGCTCGCAAAACCGGTCGATCGGCAGGACGCCCGACAACGACATCGTCGTCAACCACCCTCAAGTTTCGAGCAAGCACGCGGTGCTGGTGCGGCAGGGCAACGATCTCTTCATCGAAGATCGCGGCAGCGCCAACGGCACCTACGTGCGCGGCCAGCGGGTCGCTCCCGGTCAGCGGGTACCCGTCCAAAACGGCGAAAAGATTTACGTCGGCCCGATGCCGCTCCTGATCCGCCTCTCCAAAGAGGCCACGGGCGCGCACGAGATCCTCATCGAGGACGCGGGGCAGTGGGCCGGGCGACCGCTCTACGAGATCGAGGCGTGGGACCTATTCCTCGAGGTCCCCGACCGCGACAACCCATCGGCGAAGAAGGTTCTGCTCGATCACGTCTCCTTCAAGGCCGTGCCGGGGGACATGATCGCCTTGATGGGGCCTTCGGGCGCCGGCAAGACCACCCTCCTCTTGGCGTTGAACGGCTACTTGCCGCCGAGCTCGGGGCAAGTTCGCGTCAACGGCGAAGACCTCTACCTCATCTACGACAACCTCCGCGGGTCCATCGGTTACGTGCCGCAGGACGACATCGTTCACCCCGAGCTCACGGTGTTCGAGGCCGTGCGCTACTCGGCGAAATTCCGCCTCCCGCCGGACTACACCGACGAAGAGATCGATCGGCGCGTCGACATGACGCTGAGCCAGCTCGGCCTCGAGCAGGTGCGAAACCTCCAGATCGGAAAGCCCGAAAAGAAGATCCTCTCGGGAGGCCAGCGAAAACGCGTCAACATCGCCATGGAGCTCGTCACCGATCCCGTGATCGTCTTTTTGGACGAGCCCACCTCGGGGCTCGCCGCCGACGACACCACCGCGCTCGTCTCGCTGCTCAGCGATCTCGCCAAGAAGACCGGCAAGACGATCATCATGACGATCCACCAGCCGGCCAAAGACGAGTTCGAGAAGTTCAACCTCGTCTTGGTGATGGGCTACGGCGGCGTTCCCATGTTCTTCGGGCCCACGCGGCCCGACGCCTACCGCTTCTTCGGTTCGTGGAACGAGCGCAGCGGCAAGGGCCCCATCGACAACCCGCGTGACATGTTCGACATGCTGAACCTGCGCGAGCGGCCCATCTTCGAGCAGCTCCGCGCCCGCGATCCGGGAGCCCAGCGGTTTCAGGCGCGTCAGCTTGCCGCCAAGGAGTGGAACAAGGAATTTTTCCACAACCAAAACCCCACCTTCCAGAAGATGTACTCGGGCAAGCGCGCCGTGGGCACCGAGCCGACGACGCGGGGCGTCCCCCATCGCGGCTCGACGACGTCGGGCCAGATGGGCCTCCTTTTCTCGCGCTATTTCAAAGTAAAAATGCGTGACGTCGGGGGGACGGCGATCATGCTCTTGCAAGCGCCCATCATCGGGGCGCTCCTGGCACTCGTGTTCGGCGGGCAGCGCGAGTCGATCCCTTTTTGGTGCCTCGGCGCCCTGCAAGAGCTCATGAAGAAGGGCGGCTCGTCCGCCCAGCAAGAGACCAACTTCCTCGGCTCGATGCGGGCCACCGACGACCACACGGGCGCCATCTTCTTTTTGGTCGTCGCCGCGGTTTGGTTCGGCACCTCCAACGCCGCCCGCGAGATCGTGAGCGAGCGCGCGATCTACATGCGCGAACGCATGGTCAACCTGGGGCTCTTCAACTATGTCTTTTCCAAATTCTTCCTTCTCGCGTTCTTCTGCGTGATCCAATGCACGCTCCTCCTCGGGATCACCTTCTTCACGCTGGGGTTCAACGGTGGTCCGCAGGCCTTCTTGCTCGAGCTCGCCGTGATGATCACGACGTCGATTACGGCGGTGGCCACGGGGCTCATGCTGTCGACCGTCGTCGCCTCGAGCGAGGCCGCCATGGCCCTCACACCCATCGCGCTGATTCCGCAAGTGGTGCTGGGCGGCCTCATGGTGCCCATGACCACCAATCCGATCCTCAAATGGCCCATGATGATCGTCCCGGCGCGGTGGGGCTTTCAGGGCGTCATCGCCCAAGAGCGCATGGCCATCGCGGCCGAGCCCGCGTGGGTCATCGACCTCAAGAACCCGACGCTCACCTTGGCCGACGACTACGTGAAAAATGGCCGCTTCAAATGCGCCACCGCGCAGATCGCCAGCGACACCTTCAACGGAGCGTGGGGATTTACGACCTTCGAGTACACCTGGCTCCCCCACGCCGTCCTCTGGGGTTCGACGCTCCTCACGTTGATCTTTTTGCTCGCCGTGTTGAAGCGCCGCGATCCGGTCTAGATCACGTTCACCAGTTTCTCGCTTGCGTCCGTCGCCTTCTCGTGAAACACCCCTGCGTCACGTGACCTCAACGTCTCGACTACCGTCGTGGGGGAAGGGCAATGCTTCGCGGCTCGGCGCGTTCTTGGTGTGGCTCGTTGCGCTCGGCGCGGCGACGCCCGCGCAAGCCCAATCCGGCTCGAGCGACCAAGGCGCCGTTCCCTCCGGCGGCGCGGGCGCGGTGCGCGTCGCGCCGAAAGCGGCGCCAGAACCCGACGCGCAGCCCGTCACGCCACCGAAAATCACCCACTTCGAGCAGGCATCCTACCCGGCCGAAGCGCAGAAGGCGGGCCTCGAGGCCAACGTCATCCTCCGGCTCGACATCGACAAGGACGGAAAGGTGACGGCCGTCACCGTCACCGAACCAGCCGGACACGGCTTCGATGAAGCGGCCACCGAGGCCGCCAAGAAGTTCTCGTTCGAGCCCGCACGTCGCGGCACGACGCCCATTGCGGCGCGCATCCACTACCGCTACGGCTTCACGCTCAAGGTCGCGACCCCCGAAGAGACACAAGCAGCGACGCCTCCGCCGCCGTCGGACAGCCTGCGGGGCACGGTGCGCGCCGCCGACGCCGATCTGCCGCTCGCCGGCGCGACCATCGAGTTGAAGAACGATCGTGGCGAAGCGACCGTCGTTTCGACGAGTGTCGACGGCACCTTCAAATTCGCAGGGCTCCTTCCGGGTCGCTACAAGCTGAGCCTCGCCTCCGCGGGGTTCGAGCCGCTCGTGGCGGAAGAAGAAGTCGTCGCCGACACCGTCACCGAGCTCGTGTATCGCCTGAAAACCAAGGGCGCCGGCATCGAGGTCTTCGTCAAGGGCGACCGACCGCCGCGCGAGGTCACCCGGCGCACGCTCGAAAAACGCGAGATCGAGCGCATCCCCGGCACCAACGGCGACGCGCTCCGCTCGCTGCAAAACTTGCCAGGCGTCGGGCGTCCGCCGGGGCTCGCCGGCCTCCTCATCATCCGCGGATCGGCGCCGCAAGACACGAACACCTTCGTCGACGGGACCTACGTCCCGCTCGTGTATCACTTCGGCGGTCTCTCTTCGATCATCCCCACCGAGATGCTCGAGAAGATCGACTTTTACCCCGGCAATTTCAGCGCGCAATATGGGCGCGTCATGGGCGGCATCGTCGACGTCGGCGTTCGCTCACCCAACAAAGACGGCAAATATCACGGCCTCGCGCAGATCGACCTCATCGACGGGCGCCTCTTGCTCGAGGGGCCCATTCCGCTTCTCAAGGGGTGGAGCTTCATCGTCGGCGGAAGGCGAAGCTGGGTCGACGTCTGGCTCAAGCCCGTCCTCACCGAGGCCGGCGCTGGCGTCACGGCGGCGCCCGTCTACTACGACTACCAGGCCTACATCGAGACGAAGCCGACGAGCCGCTCGTCGTTCCGCGTCGGCGTCTTCGGATCGGACGACAGGCTCGAGCTCCTCATCCGCGATCCGGCGGCGAACGATCCGGGGTTCGGCGGGAACCTCGCGCTGCGGACAGGTTTTTACCGATTTCAAGCGCTCTACCGCAACGACATCAGCGACAACCTCAAGTTCTCGAGCTCCGTTTCCTACGGGCTCGATCGCATCGACTTCGGGCTCGGTACTTTCTTCTTTCGCATCCGCAGCCCCGTTCTCTTGAACCGCGACGAGATCTCGTACCGTCCGTTCTCCGGGCTCACGCTGCACGCCGGCCTCGATCTCGCCTACGCACCTTACGAAGTCGACGTTCGTTTTCCTCCGCCCCCGCGCCCGGGCGAGCCGAGCCCGGGTCCCTTCGTGTCGCGGCCGCCCAGCACGCTGCACGACAAGGACGCGGCTTGGCGACCCGCCGCTTACCTCGAGGCCGAGATCAACCCGGGCTACAACCTCAAGGTCGTGCCGGGCCTTCGCGTCGACTATGCCCGCGACACCGGCAAAGCCGACGTGAGCCCGCGCATCAACGCCCGCTACGATATCCACCACGACTTCCCGCGCACGACCGTCAAAGGCGGCGTCGGCCTCTACTACCAGCCGCCGCAATTTCAGGAGACGAGCCCCGTCTTCGGAAGCCGCGGGCTCGTCTCCAATCGCGCGACGCACTATTCGCTCGGCGTCGAGCAAGAGCTCACGCGGCCCATCGACGTGTCGGTCGAAGGTTTCTACAAAGATCTGCACAGCCTCGTCGCGCGCCTCCCCAACGAGTTCGGAAACTTCGACTACAACAACCTCGGCAAGGGGTACGTCGTCGGCGCCGAGGTGCTCCTCAAATACAAGCCCGACGAGCGCTTCTTCGGCTGGCTCGCCTACACGGTCTCTCGCTCGGCGCGGCAGAATCCACCGGACTACGCCACGCAGCTCTTTCAGTACGATCAAACGCACATCCTCACGCTGCTCGGTAGCTATCGGCTCGGGCGCGGCTGGGAGTTCGGCGCTAGATTCCGGCTCGTGTCGGGCTCACTCTATACGCCAGCCGTGGGCGGTGTCTTCGACGCCGACGCCGGTGCTTACGCGCAAGTGTCGGGGGCACCGTTCTCGCGGCGCGTGCCGTTTTTCCACCAGCTCGACCTTCGCGTCGACAAGCAGTGGCGCTTCTCGAGCTGGACGCTCAGGACCTATCTCGACGTGCAGAACGTCTACAACCGCTCGAACCCCGAAGGCGTGACCTACAACTACGACTACTCGCAGTCACGCGTTCAGGGCTTCTTGCCGATCATCCCCAGTTTGGGCGTGCGAGGAGAATTCTGATGAGAAGCCTCCGATGGAAGGGCATGGCTCTGCTCGCGTTGTCGGCGACAGCGGCGCTCGGCTGCGGTGGCGCCGGCTTCGATCCGCAAGAGAAGATCAAGGGGCTCCGTATTCTCGCCGTCGAAAAGGACAAGCCTTATCCCGCGCCCGGCGACGACGTCGAGCTAAAGCTCCTCTATTGGGACGGCAAGTCGACCGAAACGGACCGGCGCAAGATCCAAGTCGGCTTCGTAACGTGCGCGCCGAACCCCCCGGCCGACCTCTACTACAACTGCCGGCCCGTCCTTTCGAGCACGTCCCTGCAAGTTGGACCGCAAGCCGCAGGTGCGGCCGACGCCGGCACCGACGCGGCGACGGGCGATAGCGACGCCGACGCCGACGCGGCGAACGGTAATGCCGGCGGCGGCGGTGTGGGCGATTCCGATCACACCCACACCTACCGCGTCAAAATTCCCGCCGAATCGGACGTGCCGCCCAACATCCTCCACAAGGCAGCAGAAGGGCCCGACTACGGCCTCGTCTACGTCCTCTACGCCGTGTGCGCGGGCACCCTCGAATTCAAGCCCGACCAGCGCACCAACGAGCCACCCATCGGGTGCGTCGACGGCGACAAGAAGCTCGGTCCCGGAGACTTCGTCACCGGTTACACGTCGATCTACGTCTATCGCGAACGCCGCAACGCGAACCCCATCCTCGATGACTTGAAGCTCAACGGTATCTCCCTCAAAGGGTCCACGGCGCTGGACGAGAAAGACCTTCCGAAGGTCCCGCGGTGCAAGGGCGGCGATTGCGGCCTCGACATCGAGGTCAACGTCAGCGAGGAGAGCGCCGAGCCCGATCCCAGCGCGAAGAACCCCGACGGCCGCCCCCTGCAAGAGCAGATTTGGGCCGCCTACTACACGACGAGCGGCGGGTTCAAGAGCTCGCTCCGCTTGGTCAACGACGCAACGACCGGCCGCAACACCCAGCAAAGCACCAAGTACGACGTACCATCGGAACCGGGGCCCGTTCGCATCTGGAGCGTGGTCCACGACAACCGCGGCGGCGTCGCTTGGATCGAAGGCCGCATCATGATCGTCGACATGGTCGACATGATCGCCGACCGAGACCTTTGAGATCAGGGCGCGCCAAGGTCAGAGTCAGAAGCGCATGCGCAAGGCTGCGGGATCGGCCGCCGATAGGGGCGGCGCCGTACCTCCGTGCGCGGCAACGTCCACGATCCACGCAACGCCGAGCCCGCACGCGGCACCGATGACGTCCCACGCGAAGTCTTTCCAAGAAGGGTCGCCGTACCCGGCGGCGTCGAGCCCTTCTTTGAGCGCACCCGCTCCGATCGCCGCGCCGCCGCCGACGGCGAAGGCCTTCCATCGATCTTCGGTGCCGGCCGTCGTAAGGCCATAGCCGGACCCCGCGATCACGCCGGCCACGGCAAAGTGAAGTGCCTTGTCGCGCCCCCAGAAGGGGTCGGGGTCGTCTCCTCGCGCCGTCCCCGCGGCGAGCGCGCACGCGAGCCCGACGGCACAGGGCGAAAACGCCGTCCGGCGCATAGGCCATGTAAACATGCGCGCAGTGTACGCTTTCGGCCGCTCTCGATCGACGCCGTCCCGTGTTACGCTGGGGGCGTGTCGGCTGGCCCCAAAGACCCGTCGAGCAAAGAACCCGCCAGCAAGGTGCTCAAGACGTTGCCCGCCATCGAGGCGACGTCGACGCTGAGCCGAGCCGTCGTTCAAGCCGTGAAGGCGCCACACCGGCCCTTTCTCGTCATCATCTCGGGCAACGAGATCGGGCTGCGCAGGGCCGTCGACCGAACCGTGCTGGTAGGGCGCGATCCCGCCTGCGACCTCTTGCTGACCGACGCGCTCGTGTCGAGTCGTCACGCGCTCATCGAGGATCGCGGCGACAGTTGGACCCTGGTCGACCTCGGAAGCACCAACGGCACGAGCGTGAACGGCGAGAAGGGAAAAGAGTTCGTCCTTCGGGCCAACGACAAGATCGTGTTCGGCCGCACCGTCGTCCGCTTCGAGATGCAAGATCCGCTCGAGCAAGCATACGACGAAGTCGTCGAGAAATTGCTCAACGTCGACGACCTCTCGGGCCTCCTCGTGCGGCGCAAGTTCGACGCCGATCTCAAGATTTCCATCGAGAGCGCGCGTGCGCTCGATGCGCCGCTCGGGCTCTTGATGATGGATCTCGACGGCATCAAGAAGATCAACGACACGCACGGCCACCTCTTCGGTGCCTACGTGATCGGCGAATCGGGGCGGCTCATCGGCACCGTCATCGAAGCGCGCGGCTTCGCATCGCGCTTCGGCGGCGACGAATATGTGGCCGCGCTCCCCGGACTCAAGCTCGACGAGGCCCACGCCGTGGCCGAAGAGATCAACCTGGCCGTGCGCGAGCACAAATACGAGCGTGAGGGCATTTTACTCCACCCCGGCATTTCCATCGGGGTCGCCGCGTTCCCCGAGAGCGCGGCCGACGCCGACAACCTTTTTCAGCGCGCCGACGAGGCCCTCTATCGTGCCAAGCGTGCCGGCAAGAACCAAGTCTCTCGCTAACCCGCGCGCCGCGGAGACGCGCCGGGAGAAAACCACCACCACGGCGAAAAGGGCGCGCGTGCATCGTCTTGCCGACGTCGAGCGGGGCGCGACCTTGGGGGAAGGCACGATCGTGTGGCGGTTCGTGCACGTGATGAAGGGCGCGCGCATCGGTGCTCGGTGCGTGCTCGGTCAGGGTTGCTTCGTCGCCGCCGGCGTCGTCGTGGGTGACGGCTGCCACGTGCAGAACAACGTGAGCCTCTACGAAGGCGTGACGCTCGAAGACGACGTCTTCGTGGGCCCATCGGCGGTTTTTACCAACGTGCCGAAGCCGCGTGCGGCCTACCCGACAAGGCATTCCTACGTGAAGACGCTCGTGCAGACGGGCGCCTCGATCGGCGCCAACGCCACCATCGTGTGCGGCGTTCGCATTGGCCGCCACGCGCTCGTGGGCGCCGGCGCGGTCGTCACGCGCGACGTCGCCGATCACGCCGTCGTGGTCGGCAATCCCGCGCGAGCGCGAGGATGGATCTGCGTGTGCGGCGAAACCGTTCGCAAGAACGCGCCGCGGCGAACCGACCGGCGCTGCCCCACCTGCAACGGGTGAGACACCGGCCGGGCGCGCCCGGACGCGGCCGGGCGTCGTCAGCAGGTGGGGCAACCGCAAACGAAGCCTCGGACGCCCGAGAAATTAGTGCACCTCGAGAAGATCCCCGTGCACACGCTCTTGCCCGTGCACGTGCAGGTGGAGTCGCCACCGCAGGCCGGCGGAACGTCGACGCAGTGTCGCAGCGATCCGCTGCGCTGCACGAACACGGCGCACGTGGTTCGACCGGCGCACACCGCGCAGTTGGAGACGCTCGCGCACTCGACCGCCGGCACGCACGACCCCTGGTAGCACCCGCCGCTCACGAGAGGCACCTGCCCGCCCTGGCACTTGGGCGGACCCATGTCGCAGGTGACTTTCGTTCCGTCGCACTCGAAGCCAGCAACGCAGCGCCCGGCGACACAAGACGCCTTGCCTCCCGCGAGGCCGAGCTCTTCGCATTTGGACTGTTTGCAGAGCGCGGGACACGTGGACACGCCGGCAGTCTTGGGAACACCGGCACACGAGCAGCAGTCGCTGAAGAGCCGACAATCGTCATCGACGGCGCACTCGGCCCCCGCTGCACCGGCGTCTCTCATCGGTGTGCCTCCGGAACCGCCACTATCGCCACCGGCGCTCCCACTACCCGCGTTCCCGCCGCTGCCGCCCGTTCCCGCGGAAGCATCCGGTGCGTCCGAGCCGCCCGAGCTCGAGCCGCCACTCGTGCCACCGCCGTTCGAACCTCCGCTGCCCGTCGCGGCCGATCCGCCGCTTCCGCTCGATGTCGTCGCTCCGCCGGCTGCGCCGAGCGAGCCACTCGAGGAGGTGGACCCCGATGGCCCCTCGCCGGCACCGCCGCCCGGTAACGTCGAACCACCACAGCCAAGAAGAAGCGCCGAAAGCAACAACCAAGGAGTTTTCAAGATGACCTCCGCGCGAACGCCAAGCATTCATCGTAACGAAACGCGCCCGTCTGGCAAACGGGCTATTCGCGGACGCCCGGCGCTTCGTGCCCGCTCTCGGCGACGTATTCTGTGTAACCACCGCCATAGAGGCGCGGCCCCTCTGGCGAAATCTCGAGCACGCGGTTGGAGAGCGCCGACAGAAAGCGGCGGTCGTGGGAGACGAAGAGCATCGTGCCCTCGAAGTTCTTGAGCGCGTCGACGAGCATCTCTTTCGTGGCCATGTCCAAATGGTTGGTCGGCTCGTCGAGCACCAAGAAATTGGGCGGATCGTAGAGCATCTTGGCGAGCACGAGGCGCGCCTTCTCGCCCCCCGACAAGATGCGGCAGGGCTTGTCGATCTCGTCGCCCGAGAACCCGAACACGCCGGCCAACGTCTTCAGCGAGCCCACCGACGACTGCGGAAAGCTCGACACGAGCGACTCGTAGACGGTGTGACCACCGGCGCCGGGCGCGTCCAAGATCTCCATGGCGTGCTGCGCGAAGTAGCCGAGCTTCACGCTCGCGCCGATGACGACCCGGCCGAGGTCGGGCTGCGAAGCCTCGGCGACGAGCTTGAGGAGCGTCGACTTGCCGGCGCCGTTGACGCCCATCACGCACCACCGCTCGCCGCGGCGGATCAGCATGTCGAAGCCGTCGTAAATCACGCGCGCGCCGTAACCCTTCTTCACGCCTTCGATCCTGGCCACGTCGTCGCCCGAGCGGGGCGCCTGGCGAAACTCGAAGCGCAGGGTCTTGCGGCGCTTCGGTGCCTCGACCTTCTCGATCTTGTCGAGCTTCTTCACGCGCGATTGAACCTGCGCGGCCTTGGCGGCCTGTGCTTTGAAGCGGTCGATGAAGCGCTGCTCTTTGGCGAGCATCGCTTGCTGGCGCTCGTATTGCGCTTCGGCCTGCGCTTCGGCGAGCGCCCGCTTTTGCTCGTAGAAATCGAAGTTGCCCGTATAAGTGGTGAGCTCGCCGCCGTCGATTTCGACGATCTTGGTCACGAGGCGGTTCAAAAATTCGCGATCGTGCGACGTGATGACGAGCGCGCCTTCGAACGCTTTCAGATAGCTCTCGAGCCAGATGATCGACTCGATGTCGAGGTGGTTGGTCGGTTCGTCCAAGAGCAGCGCGTCGGGCCGCATGAGCAAGATGCGGGCGAGCGCGACGCGCATCTTCCAGCCGCCCGACATGGCGCCCACATCCATGTCCATCATCTCTTGACTGAAGCCGAGCCCCGCCAAGATCTCACGGGCCTTCGCTTCGAGCGCGTAGCCCCCGAGCTCTTCGAAGCGCGACTGCGCGTGCCCGAACTCCTCGATGAGCTGCTCCAATTCGTCGATGCGCTCGGGATCGGCGAGCGCGGCCTCGAGCCGACGCAGATCGGCGGCCACCGCGGAAACGGGCCCCGCACCGTCCATCGTCTCGGCGACGACGCTCTGACCCTTCATTTCGCCGACGTCTTGGCTGAAATAGCCGATGGTCACGCCGCGATCGACCGAGACCTGCCCGCCGTCGGGCTCTTCCTGGCGCGTAACGAGCCGAAATATAGTCGTCTTGCCCGAGCCGTTCGGCCCCACGAGCCCGACCTTCTCGCCGCGGTTGACCGAGGCGGAGGCTTCGAGGAAGAGAATCTGACGACCGTGCTGCTTACTGATGGAATCGAGGCGGATCACTGGAGGGCGCGAGTTGTAGCATCGATCTCGAAAGGCGGCTTCCCCAGCAAATGGCGAGCCGATCCAAGAGCGCGCGATCGGCTTTCGAAGGGCCGTCGCGCGGCGATTTAGCAAATGCTAGCGTGAGGTCGTGTTGTTGTTCGACGCTCCGCTCACCTTTCGGGAGTTCATGGCCCACGAGGAAGTCCCGCTCGCTACCTTGTTTCGCGAGGTGCTCTCCGAGCTCGCGGGTCGCGACGACGTCGCTCTCTTCGGGGCTCAAGCCGTCAACGCCTATTGTGAACCGGCGCGCATGACGGCAGACCTCGACGTGCTTTCCACCCGGGCCGAGGAGCTCATCGAAGCGCTCAAGCAACACCTGGCAACCCGCTTTCACCTAGCCTTGCGCGTTCGCGAGGTTGCAAACGGCGCAGGGTACCGCCTCTACCAGGTAAGAAAGCCCAAGAATCGCCATCTCGTCGACGTTCGACAGGTGGCCGAGCTCCCGCCTTCGCAGCGAATCGAGGGCGTTGCCGTCGCGATGCCAGCCGAGCTCGTTGCGATGAAGGTTCTGAGCATCCAGGCACGACAAGGTCGCGAGAAAGAGCTGTCCGACCGACTCGACGCCGTCCGCCTTCTTCGAACCTTCCCCGATCTGAAATCCGAAGCTGGACCTGTCTCCGAGCGCCTCCGCGAACTGCATGCGCCGCCGCAAGCATTGGCCGTGTGGCGCGAACTCGTTAGCCAACAGGTCGAACCCGACGACGACGACGACTACTGACGATCGTCGTCTGAATACGCGCCCTGTTAGAGCGCGTCGATCGAGACAAAACACGCGTTGCACCACGTTTTACACGTGGGTCAAATGCGTTGTAAATGACCTACATGTTGGATAGGCTGATTCGGCTCCGCTTGGCAGCGTCGAAGAAGAGTCTGCTGCTACTCGCTGGGGACGTGCGCCGGGGCGTACGTGCTCGGCTTTTGCCAAGCTCGCGGCATCCCGACGACCGGTATTGAGCTTGTGCAGCGCAATCCACGCTCTACGGCGCGCTTCTTGGGTTCCTCCTATCGAGGGGGCTCCGCTAGCTTTACCTAGCCTTGAAGCTGTTGCCGCCATTGGTTTCACAATCCTACTTCCGCCCTCCCAAAGAGTTGGAGTCGGGGCATCATGCCGAGAAAGGTGCAACGCCGCTAGTTGACTGTCGCTGGCGCCCAGAGGTACTGCTGATTGCCGGTTGCACGCGGACCCGCACAAACCGGGACGTCGCAATCGGCACCTCAAGGAGGCTACGGTGAGGAACGTCATGCTATCAGCGACTTCGATCATAGTGTTCGCGTTGACTGGGCAACCCGGCTGCGGTGGCGGTGACGACGGTCCGGCTGGCGCGGGAGGCGGAGCGGCCGGAACAGAGACGGGATCTTCAGGTTCCAATCTCGGGACCGGCGGTGCGACAGGTGGGGCGCCCGCAGGTGGTGGCGGTCAAGCGGGCGTGGGTGGCGCTGCCGGAACAAGTTCCAGCGGTGGAACGGCAGGCACCGCCGGAACCGCAGGCACCGCCGGAACCGCAGGCACAGGAGGAATGGCGGAAGCGGGCACTCCATCATTGGACGGTGGCTCGTCCATGGGCGACACATGGGAAAATTACGGCAAAACCTTCGCGATGACCTACTGCGTCTCTTGCCACAACGACGATATGACGGGCACGGCTACGCGAGATTTCCACATGCTCAGTGCCGTCATCAAAGAGAAATCGAAGATAGCTTGCGGCCTTTCCAAATCGCAGACTGATTGGACGATGAGGGGCTGCAGCGGATTTCCGCCCGCGCGGCAGTTCCCCGTTGGCAACGGCGCCAAGCCATCCGACGCCGAGCGGGATCGGTTCATCAAGTGGATCGACACAGGAACGCCATAAACTCCGCTGCTATCCTTTCGGCAACGGATAGTAGCCCACGTCTCCGATGATCTTCTGTCCCGCATCGCCCTTGACCCAGTCGATGAATTTCCTTGCCCCTCCGGTCGCCTCGCCCGCCGTGTAGAAATAGAGAAACCGGCTGATTGGGTAGGCGCTGCTTTGGGCGGTCTCCAGCGTTGGCGTCTGAGCGATCCCGCCGTACCCGATGCCGAACTCATCTCCCTTGACCGCGTTCACCACCGTCGACGTGCCCGCCAATGTCTGCGTCGCAAGCCTCCGGCTGATTACTCGATCTGAATCGCGGGCCGAACGCGTTCCGACCCTCTGCGCGCCTATGGGCGCAGCACCTGGGAGACGGGCGAGCGACGTGCCATGACGACCGAGCGAAACGCGCGGGGGACCTCGGCTTGCCAAGACACTCGTGCCAGCCTTCTGGCGCGGCGATCCCAACATGCTCGGCCGCTTCGCCAGCCGACTCTCTGGCAGCTCCGACATCTACGGAGGTTCCGGAAAAGGGCCTGAGTCGAGCATCAACTTCGTCACCTGCCACGACGGCTTCACCTTGCTCGACCTGGTCAGCTACGAGCGCAAGCACAACGAGGCGAACGGCCACCACAATCGCGACGGAGCCGACGAAAACTACAGCGCGAACTACGGCATCGAGGGGCCGACCGACGACGCATCGCTCGTCGCCATGCGTACCCGTCAGGTGAAGAACTTCCTTCTCACGCTTGCGGTCTCACGCGGCGTACCGATGCTGCTTGCCGGAGACGAGCTCGGCCGTACGCAGCGAGGAAACAACAACCCGTACCGCCAGGACAACGAGACGACGTTTGCACCTCGTAGCGCAAGATCTGCGCGTGGCTCCGTCGGCAGCGGGATACATGTCGCGAGCGCGTGTCGCGTTCGATGGTGGGCGGGAATCGGGTGGCGCTTCGACGGCGATGCGATGAAGCTCGATCCCTGCGCCAACCCGCGACGCGTTGTGAGCAATGTCGGAGAAGAAACCACACTTGCAACGCCGACCGGCAGGCATGTAGCAAGGCGTACTTTGCCGAGGCCGTGCCGTCAGCCGAAGCTGCCAAACCAAAGCATCTCGAACGTTTGGGTAGGGCGGAGCCACGTCGGACAGCTCGATTCCTAAGTGAGCGAATCGGAGCTCGGCCCGGGATACCGAGACTCGTCGAAGAACAATGAACGGTTGCCCTTCATTCTCGCAAGCAAGATCCGTAAAGAGGTAGGTTCATGAACTGGCCGAAGTCGCGTGCGGGTCTTGCCATCTCCGCTTCGCTTGCTATCCCAGTAACCGCGGCGGCAGAGCCTTCCGATCGCCCTCCCGCCAGCAGCTCATCGACACCCGCAGCCGAGCCGCTCGGGCAAGGGCAGACACCAAAGCCCCAATCGACGGGCGAAAGCTCCCGCGCCGCACGCGCTGAAAAGGACGAAGAAGAGGTCACGGCGGAGGACCTCGAGGGTCTATCGCTCGAGGCCCTGCTGGACGTCAAGGTGGTGACCGCCAGCAAAGAGGCCGTCCGGGCAAAGGATTCGGCCGCCATCGTGACCGTCTTCACACGCAAGCAAATCGAAGAGCTCAACGCTACGCAGCTCATCGATCTGCTGGCCCATGTGCCCGGGTTCTACGAGGTCAGCGCTCAATATGGCCGCAACGTGTCCGTTCGGGGTATTCACGGCGCTACCGCACAGCACATCGTGGTGCTGAAAGACGGCGTCTCGATCAGCGACTTTTTGACCGCAACCGCGCCGCTCGAGGTTCCGCTGGACGACGTGGAACGCGTCGAGGTCGTCCGCGGACCCGGCTCGGCGCTCTACGGCGGCAACGCCTTGATGAGCGTCATTAATTTGATTACGCGGTCCGTCGACCTCAACGGCGGCAACCGCGTCAAGCTCAGCATCGGTACGGACAACTACTATCGGGCCGCCCTCGCTAGCAATCTGGGGTTCAAAGACGCCGACGGCCGCTCTCGTGGCTTGTTCTTGACCGCCAGCGTCTGGTCGTTCGGTGGCACCCGGGCTCGCGCCTCGGGCAACGAAAGCATCCTGTTTCCGGCGCGCGGGGTGAACAACTCCGACGGCCTAGCCAACGGAGAAACCTATACCCTGCCTGGCGCTAGCACGGGGATCCGCGTCGACCGGCAAAATCTGTCGGCTCACGTCGGCGCTCGCTACGACGCGTCCGAGTCCCTCGTCTTGCGCGGCAGCTTCGACCACGTGGCAGACGGCATGCAGCGCAACTACATCCAGATGCTGATTCGAAGTGGCGACCGCAACGTCAACGACACTTACGAAACCCAGCGCGCACACCTCGATCTCGAGAAGAGTTGGGGGGCTGGCAACCAATCCGGTCGCCTGGTGCTGCACCCGTTTTTCACCGTCGTCCGACAGACCCTGGAGTCGCAGCGCTTGCCGAAAAGCGTCTATACAGATGCGGCTCGCGAGAATCAATCGGTGTCGTTCGGATTCTCGGGCAACGACTTGAGGGCCGGCAGCGTCATCGATTATCACCTCGACTTACCCCAATTTTCCTTCTTTCAAGAGAACTCGTTGCTCATAGGCAGCCAGCTCGAGTACGACGTGGCGCACAACTACAGTCTAAAGCGGTGCTTCGTCGACGCGGCGAACGCCCAGCTTCCCTCGCGCTACAACACGCCCGGAGGCGCCGACCTCTACTGCATCGAGACGGTGATGTTGAACGAGGGCACCACTCTTTCTCCAACGGCGTTCAGCGATTCGAACACGTCGCACCTGGGGGACGGCGACGAATTCCTCTTGGCCGGCTATGGCCAAATATCGTCACGATTGAGCACCGGCCTGAGGCTCGTCGTCGGCGGCCGCGTGGACTACAGAGACGGCACCAGCGGCAACTCCGGATCGCCGGTGCGTTTCAGCCCCCGTGTAGCGGCGGTTCAACCGCTGCCTGGAGACTTTTATCTCAAGGCGCAGTACGCAAACGCGTTCATCCGGCCGGCGTTTCTCTATCGTACGTCGAACGATCTCTCGGACTACGAGGGGAATCCCAACATTCGCGAACAGTCGATCATGAACGTCGAAGCCCTCGTGGGCTACGGAGGCAGCCGCTACATTCAGCCCGAAATCTCCGGATACTACTATAAGGTGCACGACTTCATCACCTTCGACTTGGTGAAGAACGCGCGCACCGGCCACTATCGTTTCGACAATCAGGGAGAGATCGACGTGATCGGCGCGGAGGCGTCGATCGGTCTCGGATCGCCGGGCGGTTTCGTCAGCGCGCGAATCAACGCCGCAGCCGCGGAGCCCCTCTCCGGGACGTCGCCGCGATTCGAGGTGGATGGTCAACTGGGAGGCCCGACGAAGTACCCTTCTTTCTTGGGCGGCATGGCGCTCCGAATTCAGCCGATCGATTCGTTGACGGTGATCGCAACATTCAATTACAACAGCAAGGTCAAGCACCGAATTCCCCCAGAGGCACAGTTCTCGAGGGTGATCGGAGCCGATGGAGTCACCTACTCGTCTCGCCCGGCCGACGACTTTGCGACCGGCAATGTCGCGATCGTCGGAGCGAACGTGGTTTGGAATTGGAATGCCATTCAGATTTCCGTACACGGGCAGAATCTATTCGACAACGTCTACTATCGTCCCGGCTCGGTGCTCGTGCCGTATTATGCAGAGGGAAGACGTCTGATGGCCAGCGTAAGTTATAACTATTGAAGACCTAATAGGTTGATGGGAGTTCGATGAACAACGTTTATTCTAAAGAGTCCTGGGGCATGACGGTTGCGCAAGTCCTCGCCCTGGCAACCGCTGCGTGCGGTGCGTTCGCGTGCAGCAGCAGCAGCGGTGGCGGCGACCCCGGCACGAGCTCGCGAGGGACCTTGCTTTTCAAGAACATCAGTTGCGTGGGCGACGGACCCACCTGCGACATCGGAGTCCCCTACGACAAGGGACTCGCCGACTACGTCCGAGAAACCAACAAATCGAACGGGTTCGGCGGCTACCAAGTCAATCTGGTCAGCTTCAACGCCAACTACGACCACAACGCGGCTCAGGCGCAGATCGAATCGTGGCGAGCGGCCAGCGACTACAAAGACGTGCTGGGCATGTTCGTGTGGGGCACTCCCGAGTCGAACTATTACCATCAGCTGGCGCAAAAGGACGAGAAGGTGAGCATTTCGTCCAGCTATGCAGGACAACTGGCGACGCCGATCGACGCCCAATATACGAACTCGGAAGGCACGAAGCAGTCTCCCGGTGGCGCGTACTCGTTCTTCGCTGGTACCGATTATTCGACCACCATCCGCGCCGCGGTGCAGTTCATGAAGGACTCCGGGGCGAAAAAGGTCGCGTTCTTCTACTGTGAGCAAACCGATTTCTGTTACGCCCCCATCCCCGCCGGTAAGGACTATGCCAAGGACATAGGCCTGACGGTAGGGGACGACTACAGGGCCCACATAGCGGAATTCGATGCTTACACCGCCGACCTCACGACATATTTTCAAAAGAATCCCGACATCGACTGGGCCTGGTGCGGCAATGCAACCACCTCCTGCGCCTTGCTGCAAAAGGCGCTCGTCGCCGCCGGCGCGAACACGAAAATGGTGTTCAACACCTATGGTTTCGACGAAGAGACCGCCCGCATTTGTGGTGAGGCCTGCACGTCCCGCAAAAACACCTACGGCATCTTGCCCATCGCGCCGTTCGGCGACCTTACCCTCCCAGGCATGGAGACGGTGGTGACCTACCACGGCGCTGGCCGGCAGGCAGACAGCGACATGATGAACTTGTATACAAACGTCAGGTACGTTCAGGGACACGTCTCCGGCTTGATGATCAAGCTGGCCTTGGACCAGCTTCAGACGGAGGGGCGCGAGCCGACCGGCAAGGGCATCAAGGAGAAACTGGAGAGCTTTCGAAACCAGAGCACCGCGGAGCTGAGCGAGCCATTGACGTTCACCGCAACCGACCACCGGCCGGGCTCGACCGCGCGCATCTACGCAGTCAATTCTTCGGGGTTTTTGACCTTCGAGAAGAACGTGTCGTTGAACCTGAAACCAGAGTGGCTCGGATGGTAAGCGCCGCCCGGCGCGACCCAATCGAGAATGAGGTTTCGTCGGCGCCGCTCTGCGCAGCCGATTTGCGGTGCTGTGCACTGCCCCACTCATTCTCGTCCTCGGGACGGTCGAGATCGAGATAGCTATCGGAGGCTCGAGAGGCTCACCTTGCGGAGGGATCGCTTTGCCCGGCCGCTACGCCTTGCGCCAGACCGCCGCCGTCGTTCGTGGAGTTTAGCCGCCGCCCGAGGCGTTCAACGCCGCGCCTCCAGCCGCACGAGGAGCGCGGGCTAAGGTCGTCGAGGCCTTCGATGTCGCGCGAAAAAGCGCGGATCGACCGGACGCGCGCGCGGGCGCTCGATCCGAAGTAAGCTCGCGAGCGTTGCCCACCCCGATACTCCTTCTCTCGCCGCTCGTACTCGGACAGCTCGTCGCGAGCGCGCATGGCTGCCCAGCGGCCAGCGCCATCGACGCGCGCGTGCGCGAGATCCTGGGTATCCGCCAGAACGCTCTCGAGGAGCGAGCAGTCGTCGGTCGCGAGGGCGCGACGCTGCGCGTGACGCTTCGTGACAAGGACGACCGCGTGCTCGGGGATCGGTGGGTGCACGCCGAGGGAAGTTGCGACGAGCTCGCTGGTGTCGCGGCCGTCGTGCTGGCCGCTTGGCTCTCCGATGTTCATCCAGAATACCTCGGCTCGCTACCTGCCCCCGCCGCGCCGGTCTCTTTACCGAGCACGCCGGAGCGAGCCGCCGTCGAAGCGAGCGCTGAACAGCCTTCGCCGCGACGCTGGCTGCTCGGAGCCGCCCTCGGCGCGGATCTTTCGGCAGCCTCACCGGCGCCTCTCGCCGCGCTCGGGGTACGTTGGATCCCCACTGGATCGGGCTGGGGTGCCGCCATCGGGGCGACGATCATCGGAGCGCGGAGCGAAGAGCTCTCCGCGGGAAGCGTCCGCTATTGGCGCTGGCCGCT
>DATEMX010000254.1:0-5876 GCA_035275365.1 Polyangiaceae bacterium
TCGCTTCCGCAGCGGAGTAGGCTCGCGGCGACGCGCTGGCGAGCCTGAGTGGCCACGTTTTGCGCCAACCGCGACTGCATTGTCGCGCCGAGTGTGGCGCCGAGTCCCTTGATGGACGTCGCAGTGAGTCCGACAAATGCCAGAGTCGCCGGACTCGAAAGAAACCTAAATGTTGAAGAGATGAGCGGCGGTTCGGTCACGAGCGCCCTTCCGAGAAGCCCGGCAACGAGGGCCGTCGCGCTGTGCCCGAGCGCATGCAACATGGATGCAAAGGCGAAACCTGCGAAAAGGCGGCGGTCCGCTAACACTTTCCGGCAGAGTCCGCCGTAGAAAGAAATAACGAAAGAAAACCGGTGCGAGGCGAGCATCGTAGAAACGATTGGAAGGAAACGGAGTCCAAAGGAGTTGATACCCTAGAGACCGACGCAGAAAAACCGCACCTTGCCCATCGCTCCACCCGACCGTTCACGAGGCAAGCAACCAAGCGCCTTCCACATGCCTTCGGACCCCACCAACCGCCTTTGGATCGAATTTTGCAGTAAAATTCCCCAAACAGCAAAACCTACGCCCAAAGATTTTCTGAGAAGTTTGGCCCCCAGCGGGCACCCAAATGTGGATAGCACCCAGATGACTTTCAACAAAAGCGGACCCACATTGCTTTTCATGCTAGAGGGGGTCCCCTTTCTGGTTGGGGAAAGCGCCGAGCGCCGGGAATATCAGGCAAAGGGCGCAGGTTGTCATCCGAAGTTCCATTCCCCCAACATCGAAGAAACCCATCCCATTGTCCCGGTCGTCTTACTGCGTCACCGGAGGCCCGCACCTGAGACGTGCAGGGAGCAGCTATGATTGACATGAAAAACCGCGCCACCGCCGCCAAGCTTCAGCCCATCGACGACGACGAGAACACGGCCGTTCGTCTGGCTGGCTCCGCTACGACGCAGGCCCCCTCCGACGTCGACGCCGATTTCGGCCCCGAGCTGATCGCCGATGCCCCGCAAAACGAGCCGCCGGTAAGCATCGCGCCGGAGCCCACGCAGCAAGACATGCGCGCCATCGAAGATGGCGGCGGCGACTCCATGCTCGCCCGTTATTTCCGCGACATGGCCGCGCACCAAGTCATGGGCCCCGACGAGGAGCTGCAGACCGCCAAGGCCGTCGAGCAAGCCGAAGTCGATCATTGGGTCGCCCTGCTCTCGTTCTTTCCCATCACCGATCTGATGCTCGACGCCGTCGAAGACGAGATCCGCAAGGCGAACGATCCCGAGATCAACGCTCCCCAGATTCCGGACATGCGCCGGTCGCTCAAGAACCTGAAGAAGCTGCGCACCCGCCCGACCGCCGAGCAAGAGCGCCGCTTCGGCATCCTTTCGGCCGCGCTGGCGCGGTCGATTCGCCTGCCCGACAGCGATCGGCTGTGGATGGCACGCGTCAATCGCATCGCCCGCGACGTCGTGCGCGAGCGCGACATCGAAGACGACGAGAACGAGCCGCGCGCGGTCATTCCCCTCACCAAGGAGTATCGTCGCTTCATCGACAAGGTCGAGGCCACTTATGTCCGCCAGCACGACGCGAAAAACCGCTTCGTGAAAGCAAACCTCCGCCTCGTCGTTTCGATCGCTCGCCGTTACAATCGCGGACGGCTACCGCTCATCGACCTCATCCAAGAGGGCAACATCGGCCTCATGAAGGCGGTCGAACGCTTCGACCACACCCGCGGCTACCGCTTCTCGACCTACGCGTCATGGTGGATTCGCCACGCCATCAGCCGCGCGCTCGCCGACAAGGGTCGTGCGGTCCGAATCCCTGTTCACATGCTCGACACCTACAATCGGGTGGCGCGAACGACGCAAGCCATCATCGCGCGCGTCGGCCGCGAGCCCACCATCGAAGAGCTCGAGAAGGAAACGGGCATCCCCCGCGAGAAGCTCGAGAAGGTGAAAGACTTCTACGCGGAGACGCCGTTTTCGCTCGATCGCCCGGTAGGCGACGAAGACGGCCGTCGCTTCATCGACTTCCTGCAAGAAGAGAACGCGCTGTCGCCATACGACAACTTGGCCAACCAAAAATGGGCGGACGAGGTGCGTCGCTTGCTCGGTACGCTGACGCCTATCGAGTCGCGCATCATTCGCTGGCGCTTCGGTCTCGACGACGAAGACGAGCTCACGCTCAAGGAGATCGGCGACAAATACAATCTGTCGCGCGAGCGAATACGCCAGCTCCAAGAGCAGGCCCTCGGCAAGATCCGCAAACAAATGCGCGATTTCTAAATCTCATCCCAGCCGTCCTCCCTCCCACCCCGCGCCCTCCGGGATCGAGCTGTGTTCAGTTGCTGCGCCACAGGTAGCGCACGATCACGTCGACGCACTTGTCGACCGCCGCGCGCGTGCCGGTCACCTTGCCGGCTACGCCGTTGACCATGATCGAAAAGGCGACCGGGCTCTTTCCTGGGGGCGCGAGGACGTAGCCCGAGAGCGCCACCGCGGATTCGAGCGTTCCTGTTTTCGCGCGAAGCGATCGGCGATCCTTCAGCTCGCGAAACCGCTTGTGTAGCGTTCCGTCGACCCCCCCGATTGAAAGCTGCGCGAGGTATTCCGCCGAGATGGCGCTGTCGCGCATCGCCGCGCGCAAGAGCTTGACGGTTCCCTGCGCCGTAACCCGGTTGGCGTCGAAGAGACCGGAACCGTTCTTGATGACGGTGCCCTCTTCGAGAGCACCCACGTCCTTCAGGTACTTCGCGACGACCTCGGCCCCGTCGGCGCTCTTTCCGGGGCGCGATTGTCGTTCGGCACCGAGCGTCTTGAACACCATCTCGGCGTAGAAATTGTCGCTCGCCTTGCCGAGCTCGTAGAGCAAGCTCGAAAGGGGCTTCGAGCGATGCATAGCGAGGAGCGTCTTCACCTGCTCACCGCCGGGCTTCACCTCGCCGGGGGCGGCGATTCCCGATGCCGTGAGGAGCGCCTTCAGCGCATAGCCGGCCAAGAGCGACGGATTATCTACGCGACGTGTGAAGCCGACCGAGCGCTCCTTTTCGGGGATAGACCCGCCGATGTGGGCGATCATGCGGTAGTTGTTGGGGACGAGCTCGAGACGAACGCTCTCGGCATGACCTTCGGCGGCCGTCTTGACCGTGCCTTCGGCGTCGACGAACCCTGGAGGATCGAACGACACCTGCGCGGGCGAGTCGGCCGCGGTGGGACGCACCGTCATCGTGACGGTGTTCTCGTTCAGCGCCACCGCGCTCACCGGTGCTCGAAAATAGGCCCATTCGTTGGGCTGCTGCTCGAATGCGGGGGGGACGAAGTTGTCGTCGAAGAAACGTTGGTCGACGAAGATGTCGCCGTCCACGCGCCGCACGCCTTGCTCTTTCAGATCCTGCACCATGTCCCAAAGGTCGCGCGTGACGAGCGAAGGATCGCCGTGGCCGCGCAACACCAGCTTGGCTACGTTGGCACCTTTGATTTCCCCATAGAGACCGGTCTCGAAGCGGTAGTTGCCGTGCAAGTTCGCGAGCGCGGCGGCGGCGGTGAAGAGCTTCGCGTTCGAGGCCGGGTTCAGCGGTCTGCGATCGTTCTGCGCGGCGAGCAGCTCGCCCGTTTGAACATCGAGCACGGCGATGCCAACGTGCCCTCCGTATTCGGCGATCTTGCGGGTCAGCGCGAGCGCCGCCTCCCGCAACGCAGGAACTGGCGCAGCGATCGGTGTGGTGAGCTCTCCCATGACGGGTGGAGCCGGCAGGGTCGTGACCGGAGCACTCACCGGAAGGGCAGCGCTCGGCGGCGTGGGGGCGGACGACGCAACCGAAGCCGAGGGCGCCGGGGCCGATCCGCCCGAGGAGCCGTGGCAATGAGCGAGCAGCGCGGCGGCGACGACTCGCGCAACGCGGCCGACGGCGGCGGGCACCGAGCCTCGGGTAACGCCGGGGGGACTCGCGGTCGTTTCGTTCGGCATGACAGAGGCGTACAACGTCGGAGCCGGATCGAAAAGGTTTGCCAACCTCGCGGGGCCATTCTGCTTGCTACCGCCCCGGTCACATCCTAAGAACCGAACCTCCATGCGGCGCTCCTGGCACCTCGCAGTCTCCCTCGCTTTCGGCGCCGCGCTCGGCGCGAACACAGTGCGGGCGCAGAGCGCTTCGCCCGCGCAGGGTGGTTCGCCCGCGCAAGGTGCACAAGCCGAGGCCACACCGCCCGCCGCAGACGAAGCCGACGTGCCGCTCTACCCGCCCCCTTCGACGCGCTGGAAGATGTTCGGCGTCGGGATCGGAACGACCGTCGCGTTCTACGGCGCAGCCGTCGGGCTGTCCGTCCTCTACCCCGATGAGCCCGGCTTTCAGGACCTCCGCATCCCCATCGTCGGGCCGTGGATGGCCGTCGCCAACAACGGGTGTCCAGCCGACGAGCCCGACTGCAGCGAGGTGTTCGTCGTGATGCGCACGCTCTTTGGCGTGCTCGACGGCGTGGCGCAGGCGGGCGGTTTGGCGATCGCCGCCGAAGGGCTCTTCATGCCCACGCAAGTGCAAGCGCCCCTTCCGAACGCTCCCTCTTTCACCCCGAAGGCTCCTTCACCCTCGACGCCTCCACCGTCGACGCCAACCCCGAGCGGCAGCGACAAGAACTTGTTTCTCCTTCCCACGCCGATGACCGTGGGTGCGCGAGGCATCGGGCTTGGCGTCGTTGGGCGATTCTGAGCCCACCGCCGAGGTTTGGTGACCGTCAGGTTCGTGAGGATCGGACGCGCAATGAGAAGAGCGCGGCGCTGCGCGAGATCCGATTCGAGCCGTAAAGCCGTCTCCTTGGCGGCGCTTCGGCCGGGCTTCGCGGGGCCCGAAACTGGCGCTTTGCGACTTCGCGACTGGGATCTCATCCTCTAGCACGGTTCTCGGTTCGCGTCGCTCCTTTGACTGACCGCACAATCTCTCTAGAATGCGCCCACGTTGAGCGTCGCGGAAAGGCCGCGGACGCGAAAGGAGCGAGCGATGAGCAAGCGAACAAAGTTCGTCATGGTGACGGGCGGGGTCGTCTCTTCGATCGGCAAAGGGCTCGCTTCTGCGTCGATCGGCGCCTTGATGGAGGCGCGCGGACTCCGGGTCACGCACCTCAAGCTAGACCCGTACATCAACGTCGATCCGGGCACGATGTCTCCCTACCAGCACGGGGAAGTTTTCGTTACCGACGACGGCGCCGAAACGGATTTGGATCTCGGGCACTACGAGCGCTTCACGAAGGCGCGGATGACCCGCCAGAACAACTTCACGACCGGCAGGGTCTACGAATCGGTCATCTCCAAGGAGCGCCGGGGCGAGTACCTCGGGGCGACCGTGCAGGTCATTCCGCACGTGACCGACGAGATCAAGTCGCGCGTTCGAGCCGGCGCCGAAGACGCCGATTTGGCGATCGTCGAGGTCGGGGGCACCGTGGGCGACATCGAATCGTTGCCGTTTTTGGAAGCCCTGCGCCAGCTCAAGGTCGAGCTCGGAGCGCAGAATTGCCTCTCGGTTCACGTCACCCTCGTCCCTCACATCGCCACCGCCGGCGAGCTCAAGACCAAGCCCACCCAACACGCGGTCAAAGAGCTGCGCGAGATCGGCATTCAGCCCGACGTGCTGCTCTGTCGATGCGATCGACCTTTGTCCCGCAGCATCAAGGAGAAGATCTCGCTCTTCTCCAACGTCGCAGTCGACAGCGTCATCGCCGCCATGGACGCGTCGTGCATCTACGAGTTGCCCATCATGTTGCACGCCGAGGGGCTCGACGAGCAGCTCACCGAGCGGCTCAACATCTGGTCGCGCCAGCCCGACCTCTCGGCCTGGCACTTGATCGTCGAGCGCTTCAAAAAACCGTCGCGCGGAACCGTCAAGATCGGTGTGGTCGGCAAGT
>DATEMX010000255.1:0-7181 GCA_035275365.1 Polyangiaceae bacterium
CAACCGAAGAGAACGACCGAGGCGAAGAGAACGATCGGTGCGCCCCGGCCGATCAAAGCCACGCTCCCAGCGTGAGCGACGACGCCACCGAGGGTCGCCCGAGCCGCGCGCTCTCGCCGTCTCCCATGCGGATGACGGGAGAAGGGACGACGAAGAACGCCGCCGCCTCGAGCGACGCAAAGAACCGGTCGTGGCGGAGCGAAACGCCGCCGCCGACGCTCCCGAGGCCGCTCCAGAGCGACTCGTCATATCCGAGGTAGCCGATGGCCGCGCTACCCTGCACGTCGAGGTGGTGAGCCCCGACGCCTACCGCGGCGTAAGGCCGAACGGCTCCCCACGTGCGTCCCGCCGTGAGCTCGAAGAGGCCGAACGCTTGCTTCATGGCCGCGCTTCCCGAGGGCGCGCTCAGGCGCGTTCCCGGTCCCACGCCGACGAAGGCCAGGCGCGCGGTGAACGTGCTCGTCAACCTGTAGCTCACGCGCGCGACGCCCAGCCACTCGGGCCGCCGTCCCACCGCCCCCGCGGCGAAAGCCGGCCCCACCTCGAGAGCCACGCGCGGCACACGCGGCAGGGAGGGCACGAAAATCTCGATCGGGCGAGGCTTCTCCGGCTTGGCCTCGTGCGGCGCCGCGGCGTTGACGAGCCGCTCCAGCAAGCTCGCACGAAGCAGCTCGACGGCATGAACGGCGATCGTCGACGTGGCGCGGGGCCCCGACTCGGGAGGGACCTCGATGCGCCGCACCACAGGCTTTCCGCTCAGGCGATCGGCGATCCAAATCACCGGGTTCGAGTGCTCGGCGTCGTGAACGATCTCGAACGCGGCGACGGCGTCGAGGGCGATGGCGGCGAGCTCCACGCGCGCGCTCGGCGTGGTCGGCTGATCGCGCGCCTCGATGGGGACGACCTCGCACCCGGCCGCGACGAGTTCGCCTTGAATTCGCGTGAGCGCTTCGGTGACGACCTCGTCGGGCGAAGGCGGGGTCACCAGGACGACGATGGGTGCCAAGGCCGCCGCGGACCGCGCCGCGAAGAAGAGCAGCACGCCCGAGAGAGCCGCAAGGTACCTCATGGGCGGCCGAGGACCGATCGAGCCGAGGCGGCGTAGGAGCCGGAGGGAAACCGCGACAGATACTGCTCCGCGAAGGGCACCGCCTTCGCTTTGCCCTGGAGCCGCACGACGAGCGACATCTGGCGCCCGAGCGCCTCGCTCGCGTAGGTGCCTTGCGGGGCTTCGTCGAGGTAGCGCCGGTACCAGTTCATCGCGCTCCCCGCCGCCCCGTCGCTTTCGTCGAGACGACCGAGGAAGAACGCGCCGTCACACGCCGCCGCCCCGCGAGGAAAGCGAGCGCGCAAGGCTCGGAGCGCGCGCCGCGCGACGTCGGCGCGCCGCGTGTATCGCGCGGCGTCGGCGAGCGCCGCGAGATCGTCGCTTCCCACTTGCGAAGTGGCGGCGTCGAGACCTCGCGATTCGGCGTCGGCCACGATCTCCGCGACCTTGCCGCGCGAAAGGAGCACCGCCCAGCCGAGCGATCCCGGCTTGTCGGCGCGCCCCTGGCTCGCCGCTCGACTCGGGTTCGCAAGGCGCTCTGGAGCGTCGCTCGCCGGCTCCGACGAACCGCGCGCCGGAGCGCTCCGATCGAACGAAGGCTCTCGGGCGAGCTCGGCGGGTGGCGTGTCTTCGCCCGCCGGCTCCGCGCCGAATGCGAGCTCTCTCGAGCGTACGCGAATGGTGAGGGCTTGGCCGCTGCCGAGCGACCGCCCCTCTTCCACGAGGGGTCCCTTCACGCTGACGGAGCCCGAGTGCATCTCGATCTGAAAGCGATCGCTTTCGGTCCATCCAAGCGAGAACGACGTGCCTGTCACCGTAACGACGAAGGGGCCGGCGGAGACGAGCCAACGCGCGCCGTCGCGGTGGCGTACGTGCACCTCGGTTCGACCGTCGTCGAGGGAAACGTGCGGTTCGCTCTCGCCGAGCGCGCCCACGGTGGCCCGCGCGTGCGGGGCCAACACGAACTCCGAGCCGTCGGAGAACGCGACCTTCGCGGGCGCGCTCTCGCCCGCGGCAACTTCGCCCGCCGGTCCACGGACGCCGCCGTCGACGACGTAGCTCAGCGTCTCGCCGCGCCGCTGCGGTCGGAGCGTGACGATGGCAGCCGCGCAAGCCGCGACGGCGAAGGCGATGCCCCAGCGCCCGGCGAAACCGCGCCATCGACGGACGCCTGTCGCGCGGATCCGATGCCACCCTCGCACGAGCTCTGCGCTCGACGGCTCGTAGGGCATCGTCCGAGCGAGCTCGGCGATTTTCTCGTAGCGCTCGGCCTTCTCCTGACCACTACTCATCGCTCGCCTCACGATCGGACTGCAAATAGGTCGACAGGACAGGGTCACCCTCGAGGAGCCTGTCGGCGCGATCGGTGGCCCGCTGAATGCGGCGCTTGACCGTGGAGGGCGACAGCTTGGTCGCCGCTGCTATCTCTTCGACCGTGAGGCGCTCGATGTTGCGCAGCACGAAGAACGTGCGCTCCGTCGTCCCGAGTTGATCGAGCACGCGGTAGAGCCTGCGCACCGCCTCGCGCGCCTCGGGAGGCACGCCGATCGCCGGGGTGTCGGGCATCGCGCCCGTCGGCGTGAGCGTCATGATGCGGCGAACCCAGCGCCGCCGGAGCTTCCACTGGAGGACGCGAATGGAGATCGAATAGATGAAGCTTCGGAGGGCGGAGCGATCTTCGAGCTGGTGAAGGCGCGCGAAGAGGCGCATGAACACCTCTTGGACCGCGTCGTCGCTGTCGCCATCGGGCCCCAGGGTACGGCGGACGACGCCGTACACCATGGGCGCGTAGCGCACCCAAATCGTTCGCGCCGCCCGTTCGTCGCCGCCGATGGCGGCTTCGATGAGCGCCGATTCGTCGGACTCGGCGCCGGCGGCGTCGACGGGTTCGGGCGATCGGGCGCGCTTGGGTTGCTCGACCATGGCGGGATGCCCTGCGCGTGACACGAGCTCATCATAGTCGAGGGCCAGCATGATTCGAAACGGCAGTGCCGCGAGGCGCCCTTATTGGGCCAACGGCAGCGCTCGCGGCGCGACGGCGCTCGTTGGAACGACCCTCTTCGGCTCGGACGGGCTCGACCACGAAAGGCGAATGACGGAGAAGCCCTCTTGTTGCCAATAGTGGATTTGTATGGGGTATTTCGTGCCCGCGTGGAGCGCGATTGGTCCCGAGCGCTCCTGGCTCGGGTGCGCCGGCAACCAATCGTCGATGACCTTGATACCGTTGACGAAGAGCCGCGCCCCGTCGTCGTTCAGCAAATGGAAGGTGTAGGTTTCGTCGAAGCGAGGCGTAAGGAGCCCGCTCCACACGACCGAAAACAGGCCGGGCACAATGGCTTGGTCGGGCGAGGACTGGGACCAGCTGAAGTCGATCTCGGGATCGATCCGGTTGAACTTGGGGACCGTGAAATCGGGCTCGTCGAAGTATTCGGCGTAGAACCCGCCGCAAGCGCCGCCTTTGCACACGCTCGGTGCGCTGCAGTCGGCGCCGCTCGAGCACGACGAAGCGCAAGCGCCCGACGCCGTGCACCGATAGTTCCCGCACGACGCCGTGACTTCTTGCCGGCACGCACCCACGCCGTCGCATGCCCTCGCCGCGAAGGTCGGTTCGGCGCAAGTCCCGAGGTCGCAGAGCGTGCCTTGTAGATAGAGCCGGCAGCTTCCCGCGCCGTCGCACGTGCCGTCGTGACCGCAGCTTTTCACGCCCTCGTCGCGGCACGCGTCGCGCGGATCGGTGCCCGCTCGAGCAGGCGCGCACTGGCCGCGCGAAAGCGTCTGCGAACACGACTCGCAGAGCCCGTCGCACGCCGTGTCGCAGCACACGCCGTCGACGCAGTGATCGCTCTGACACTCGCCGGCAGCCGCGCAGAAGTCGCCGACGCCTTTCACGCGACCGTCGGCCTTGCTCGAGCATGCAGCGGCAACCAACGCCGCTCCCAGAGCAGCTCTGCCGATGCTTGCCAACGCTGCGGATCCTTCCAGGCGTTTCAGGACGTTTTCCTCGACCGGCCAGAATCTAGCAGGTTGCTGAAAAGGCAGGGCCATGCCGGTGGGTGGGGATGTGCTGCTATTTCTCCCCCCTGGCCCCCCTCACTTCGTGAGGGGGAGCACTAGCTGCCGCCAAACCGCGGAGGGCGCTTCGCCCCGAAGGCGGCGATCGCTTCTTTCAGATCGTTCGTCGCGAAGTCGGCCGCCTGGGCGTTCGCCTCTTCGGTGAGCGCTTCGTCGAGGGTGCGATTGTCGACGGCGAGCAGCGTCGCCTTCGTTTTCGCGATCGCGAGCGGCGCTCCTTCGGCGATGCGAGCGGCGAGCGCGCGGGCGGCGAGGTCGAGCGCTTCCTTGTCGTGCACCTGGTTGATCACCCCGAGCCGAAGGCCTTCTTCGGCTTCGATGGTTCGTCCCGTGAGCAGAAGGTCGGCGGCGGCAGCGGCGCCGACGGTGCGCGGGAGGAGCCACGTCGCGCCCATCCCGGGATGCAGACCCACGCGAACGAAGTTCGCCCCGAGCTTGGTCTTGCTGGCGGCGATACGCAAATCGCAGGCGAGCGCAAAGCAGAGCCCGGCTCCCATGGCGGCCCCCTGCAGGACGGCGATCGTGGGAACGCGCACGTCGCGAATCGACAGAAACGAATCGTAGAAGCGCCGCATCGTCGTTCGATTGTCGTCGGGCGTGTCGCGCGATCGTCGCTCGAGCATCTCGAATGCGCCGCCCGACGAAAAGTTCTTTCCTTCGCCCCGCACGAGCACGACGCGCGTGGCCGCGCTGGCGTTGATGGCCTCGATGGCCCGCACGATTTCGCCGCCCATCGCTTCGGTCATGGCATTGCTCGATTCGGCGCGTGCGAGCGTGAGCTCGGCGACGGCACCGTCGAGCACCAATCGAATCTCCTGGTAGCTCATCGCGAGAGGCTAACATTTTCGGCACGCCACGCTCGGGCTACCGCGGTTGCCGCCGCGCTCGGACCGCGGAGCGACTCGCCGTCGCTCGCTTCGCGCGGCCTTTGACTCAGCGCTTGGTGGGGTGACCGGGCTTCTTGCCGGGATGCGCGCCGTGCTTTTTGCCTTGGTAGCCCTCGTGCTTTTTGGCGGCAACAGGAGCGCGAGCGGCGGGGGCGTCGTGTTTCTTGCTCGGGTGAGCGTAAGGCGCAGGCTTGGGATGCGGCGGGCCTTCGTGCCGGCGGGGCGGGCGTGCGTCGTTCGGAGTCGAGACGTCGCGGGCGATGCGCGTCTCCGGGCTGCGTGGATCGGCGTCTTTCACCGCGTCGGCGAAGGAGTCGGCGACGTCGCTCGCGACTTCGACGATCGAGAATCGACGAGCGACGCGAATGGCCCCCACGTCACTTCCGCGAATGTTGCCGCGCCGGCAGACGATGGCCATGAGCTTGCGCGCCTCGGCGCCCTTCTCCTGCCCCCACGACACGCGAAAGGGAACGAAGGTTCGGGAGCCTTTGGGTGCCGCGCCGCGCTCGCCCCTCGGGGCCGGTCCTCCATTGTCGAGCCCCCGAGCAACACCCGAGGGGGTGAAACCCTGGCGAACGCTCGAAGGGAAGGAGCGGGCGGCGCGCGGAGCTTCTCGCCGTTCGGACGGGGGTAGCATCACGCGCACCGAGCGCGGTTCGGTGGGTCCCGAAAAGCCGGTCCGGTCGAGGAGCCTCGCCAAGCTCCTCGTGACGTTGGTGCCGGCCGCGAGTCGCTTCGCGAGATTCCAGATGTCGTCGCCCAGGCCGGTGGCGTCCGGCGCGTCGTCCCGGGTCAGCTCTTCGAAGAGTCGATCGCTGCCTCTTTGCCGGATGGCTTCGGCCGTGGGGATCGGCTCGAATCGAAAAGGCAAACGAGCGCGGCGCAGCACGATCGTCGTCTTGCCGAGCGCGCTCGGAGAAACGAGGATCGAGCTCGTCCCCTTGCGGCCGGCGCGCCCCGTCCGACCGCTGCGGTGGGTGTACGTATCGGGATCGGTGGGCGGATCGGCGTGGATCACGCGAGCGATGTCCTGCACGTCGATACCTCGCGCCGCGACGTCGGTGGCGATGAGCGCGCGGAGCTTGCCGCTCTTGAACTGAGCGAGCGCGCGGTTGCGCGCCGGCTGCTCCATTTCCCCGGAGATGGAGCTCACCGCGAAGCCCGCCTCGGCGAGCGATTGCGTCAAGTCGGCGACGCCGGCGCGAGTGCGGGCGAAGACGAGCGTCTGCTCCTCGGGATAGGCCAGCAAGATGTTGATGATCGCGTTCACTAGCTCGCGCGGGTCGAGCAAGTGAATGACGTGATCGATGTCGGCGTTGGCGGCGCCGAGCGGCGTCCCCTCGACGTGGGCGGGGTCCGTTTGCACGCTGTCGGCCAGCCGGCGAACACCGGGGGGGAACGTCGCCGACACGAGGTGCGTTCGATGCCCTTCGGGAACGAAGGTAAAGATGGCGTCGAGCTCGTCTTTGAAGCCGAGGTCGAGCATACGATCGGCCTCGTCGAGCACGATCGCCTGGAGCCGCTTGGCGTCGAGGCTGCCGCGCTTCAGGTGATCGAGCAATCGGCCCGGTGTTCCGACGATGACACCGGGTCGCTTGGAGAGCGAGCGTCGTTCGTCCAAGTAGCTGGCGCCTCCGGTGAGCGACGCGACGCGAACGTCGAGCGACGCGTAGAGCCACGCGAGCTCCTCCTCGAATTGCCGCGCCAGCTCGCGCGTGGGCGCTACCACCATGGCGACCGGCGTGCCGCCTTTGGGCGCGTCGCGGACGAACGCGAGCAGGGCGAACCCCACCGCGACGGTTTTGCCCGAACCAGTCTGCGACGTGATGCGCAGATCGCGACCGGCGAGGGCGGGATCGAGCACGGCCTCTTGGACCGGGGTGAGACTCTTGAAGCCTCGTTGCTCGAGCGCTTGCAAAACCAGCGGCCCGAGAACGTCGGCGAAATCGGGGCCGTTCATCGTAACGGCCGCTTCGGTAGCAGGCGGCAGCCGCCACGGGAAGGACTTTTCTCGAATTTCCCGGTGAGGCCCGAGTCGGACTTCGAGTCGGCCTCGCTTTTCTGACTCGGTCGATGCCGCAACGAACGCTCGTGAAAATGTGCCATTAAATCCTGCAAAATTGATGGGTTGTCGCTCGGTTCATCGCGAGCGGTGGTGTAGCACGAACTGTCGT
>DATEMX010000256.1:0-7987 GCA_035275365.1 Polyangiaceae bacterium
TCCGGCGCCGAACGAACCCCGCGCCAAACCGGGTCGGACTTCGGGTGCACGGCGCTAGCAGAGTTTCTCGAGCGCACTGTCTACAGCACGTTGGAGACGCCCGTCGGCGATTTGGCAACGGAGTCTCCCAACGCGGTGCGAGCGAACGCTCATTGCGCGCAGCGCCTCGATGCCAGCGCGAATGAAAAAATGAACAGCGATCCGAAACCGCTGCCACGGCTTCGCGCGCGCCGAACCGGCCGCCACGCGGAGCCGCCATTAGTGCCCCGTGGTAGGTGGATCGAGCGCTGCACTGGCGCCGCTTTTCGTCAATTCTGGTTGTTGCTTTCGTCAATCTGGATCGACTCTCCAATTCATAGTGGGGAACGCTGTGAGGTCCCTTCCCAAAGTCTCGCTCCGATGCTACGGAATTGCGAATGAAGCGCGCCGATGGGTGGACACGGGCGGTGAGACGTCTCTTCTTGTCGATGGTCGTTCTCGTGGGCTTTGCGTGTGGCGGTAAGGCAGCCCCGGGCGCCGAATACGGCCCTCCGCCGGTCGATGCCGGCATCGACCGCGGTCGGGTCAACGACGCGGCGACTAAAGAGAGCGGCGCCGCCATGACCTCGCCCGATGCGCAATTCGTCGACGCCGCCGATAGACCCGTCATGCCGCAGGTGGATGCCGGCACGCCGGGGCCCAAGCTCACGGCACTGACCATCGAGCCGGCCGAGTCGAAGATCGTCTTGAACGCGACGGTCGTGTTGAAAGTAACCGGCACCTTCTCCGATGCCACCACCGCCGACGTCACCAGCAAGGCAACGTTCATCACGAGCGATGCCTCCGTCGTGAGCCTCATGGGCAACGTCGCCACGGCGCGAGCACCGGGCATCGTGAAGATCACGGCTGCGCTGAGCGGATTGCTTGCGTCCGCGACCATCTCGATCGACGACCGAACGGTCGTGGCCCTCACGGTATCGTCCGATTGGAACTCGTGCCAAAGCGGTCGATCGGTGTCCTTCCGAGCGAGGGCAAAGATGAGCGACGGCTTCGAGCAGGACGTCACATCGCAAGCTACGTGGGAAGCTTCGGCTCCTCCCGTGATCGTCTTCGAGACGAGCAACCGAGCCTTCTGCTTGACGGCCGGGTCGACGACCGTCAAAGCCTCGCTCGGCGCGATCAGCGGCGAACTCAAGTTCGACGTCTATGGGGTCCAGGCAAAGGAGTATTTCATCGAGGGGCGGCCCGTCGTTTCACCGGGCTGGTTCGGATATTACAGCCTCGTGGCCCGCTACGACGACGGCGGCGAGAAAAAAATCCCCAACACGACGTTCGAGTCGGACACCCCCGCAGTGCTCGACGTCGGGCCTCAAGGCCACGCCACCGCCCGCGCGCCGGGCTCGGCAACGATCACGGCCAAGGTGGCGAACGTTGCGTTGACGACGCTGAAAGTGGTGGTGACCAACGCAACGCTCACGAAAGTGGAGGTGACCCCCGGCAGCCTCGAGCTCGCGTTCCCGAACGTCGGTCAGCTCACCGCCACGGGCACCTACTCCGACGGGACGCAGGCCGTTCTCACGCGACTGGTCCGTTGGGAGGTCGGGGATGGTTCGAGCGTGAGCGTGGCCAACGGCGCCGTCACTCCAGTGTCCCTCGGAAAGTCGACGGTCTCCACATACTTCGAAGGGGCGCCCTATGGTTCGGCCGAGATCACCGTGGTCCTTGGCGCCCCCAGTTCGATTCGAATTTCTTCCGACGTCGAAGGGCCCATCGGCGTGGCAAGAGAGGCTACCGCTTTTGCCGAGTATCCCGGCGGGGAGCAGCTCGACGTCGCCAGCACCGTTACTTGGCATTCCGACGACCCCTCGATCGCGATCTTCGAGGGGCCCAACCTGGTGGGCCTCAAACCAGGCCGCACGACATTTTATGCGACACTCGGAGCTCTCAAGAGCGAAATGCGGCAGGCAACGATCACCAACGTCGCACTCCTCGCGATCGAATTCGATTCGACCCATCCAACCATAAACGTCAGATCGACATTCCTCCTCCATGTGAACGGCACGTTCGAAGACGGCAGCACCTACGACGTGACCGCGGGCGCGACGCTCAAGACCGGCAACGTCCAAATCGCCACGATCAGCAACGCCGCGCTCGACCGCGGAACCGTCACCGCCGTCGCGGCCGGCACCACCTCGCTCTCCGCGACGGTAGGAGAGCTCGCCACCTCTACGACGGTCACCGTATACCCATGAAACCGAACCCCTACCTCACCTACTTCACGGGCATCGTCCGAACGCTCGCGACGCTCGCGCTCGTTCTTGGCATCGCTGCCTGCGGCAGCAAAGGGCAGCACGGGGGGTCGAGTGACGACGATCATCTCTCGGACGCGGGCCTCGATCGAAAGGCACCGCCGCCCGACGCGCCGCCACCCGATGCGAAGCAGCAAGACGGCGCCGCGGTCGTCCAGCAGGACGTCGGCGCGCCTCCCGTCGAAGCGGGCGTCAGCCTCAGTCCGACCTCCCTGCTCCTCACACCGCAGCAAGCAACACTCGTCATCGGAGGCACGGCCAAGCTCGTCGTGACGGCATATTACCCGGACAACACGATGTCCGACGTGACCGCCAAGGCGACCTTCTCGTCCAGCGCCGTCAACGTCGTGCGGGTTCAGGGCAACATTGCGCGCGCGTTCTTCGGGGGAACGGCCACCATCACGGCGACGGCGTTCGGCCTTTCGACGACCGCCACCTTCGAGGTCGCCAGCACCGAGGTACGCACGATCGAAGTTTCGAGCAAGGGATGCTCGGGCGACCACCAAATCGTCTTCACTGCGGCGGCCAGGCTCGGCAGCGGCGAGCGGCGTGACGTCAGCTCGCAAGTCACTTGGAGCACGATCAATCCTGAGCTCGTCCTATTTCCTAGAACGGGCCGGCCGGGATTTTCTAAGACGGGCGGACCGGGAACGGCTCTCTGCGTCGGAACGGGGACGGCGATGGTCTCGGCCGCGCTGGCAGCGGTGCACGGCGAGCTATCGGTCGACGTGTATGCGCCCAAAATCACCAGCTATTCCATCGAAGCGCCCACCTTCGTCCGCCTGGGCGAATCAATCGCGATACGCGTCGTCGCGAACTACGTGGGCGGAACGACCTCCGACATCTCCGCGTTCGTCACTTATCAATCCAGCGACCTCAACGTTGTGCGGTTTGGTTACCTCGACCAGGCCGAAGCGCTCGGCAACGGAACGGCGACCGTGAGCGCGCGGCTGGGCGACACGTTGGTCGGCAGCGCCAAGATCCGCGTCTCCGATCTGGCCATCCAGTCGATGGCGATCTCGCCGCCGGCACTCATCTTGACCTATCCAGAGCGCAGCCATTTCGCGGTGACGGCCACCTTGACCGACGGCACGCAGATCGACGTCACTAAGGTCGCTTCGTGGGAGGTGAAGACCGGCAACGCTTCGATCCAAGGGGGCACCGTGACCGGCCTCCGCGCTGGAACATCGGAAGTCGTCGCACGATTCGAAGATGTCACGGCACAGACGAGCGTCACCATTTTGGAGGGAACGCCCACGAGGATCACCATCTCGAGCGATGTCACGATCCCTCGATTCGGCTCGACCGATGCGCCCAACGCCTATGCAGAATACGACGACGGCTCGCAACTCCGCGTCGAGAGCGTCGCGGTCTGGACGTTCGGCACGCCTTCCATCGCCAGTCGCGAAGGAGCGGAGCCCCCGCTGGTCACGGGCCTAGCGATTGGAACCACGACGCTCTCGGCGACGGTGGGAAATCTGAAGAGCGAGCCCGTCCTCATCTCGGTCGTGGACGCCCCGCTCCAGCACATCCGCTTGGACGTCGACGAGATTCGGCTCGCCCCGCGCGAATCCGCGGCGGTCACCGCCTTTGGCTACTTTTCGGGCGTGGGAGACTACCGCCTCGACAGCGTTGCGACGTTCACCGTGGCCAACCCTACCATCGCCACGGTGAGCAACGCCGCGGGCAGCAAGGGGCGTGTCGACGCGCTCGCGACAGGCACCACCAAGCTCACCGTCGAAGCGCGCGGCTTCACGAACGACGTCTTCATCCACGTCACCAACAACCCCTGACCTGCGCGTGCCCGCAAAGCCAGCCAGTACGGAGCGCCGCTACGATTGGCTCTGCGACTGCGATGACGGCGACGCGTCGCTCACGGGGCTCACGTCGACGGAGACCTTGAGCGCGTGCCGGCCGCCGCCGAGAATGACGCCGCGCAGCGGCGACACATCGCGGAAGTCTCGACCGAAGGCAACCGTCACGTGTTGGCTCGACTGCATGAGGTTGTTGGTGGGATCGAAATCGACCCAACCGATGTCGGGGAAATACGTGGAGACCCACGCGTGCGACGCGTCGGCGCCGACCAGGCGTGCCTTGCCCGGCGGCGGAGTCGTCAGCAAGTAGCCGCTCACGTAGCGCGCCGGCAAGCCGAGCGACCGCAAGCACCCGATCATGAGGTGCGCGAAGTCTTGGCAGACGCCGCGGCGATTCTCGAGCACTTCGGCGATGGGCGTCGATACTTGGGTCGCCGTGGGATCATAGACGAACTCGGTGAAGATACGCCGCGTGAGGTCGAGCACCGCTTCGAGCAGCGGCCGACCGGCCGCAAACGACGGCGCGACGAACGCCGAGAGATCAGGCGAAGCGCTCGCGTACTCCGAGTCGAAGGTGAACCCATAGGCATCGAGCGTGTCGGGGCGGCGGTCGCGCTCGAGGAGGTCGCGGACGTTCTCCCACGCGGGGCTCCAGAGCGGGAGCGGGCGGGAGGGGCGGCTCATGCGCACCTCGCTCTTGGCGATGATGCGGAGTGAACGGTGCGACTCGTGCACGCCGAAATAGCGGACGCGGTTGCCGAAATAGTCGAACCGCTCGCGCATGGCGCTCGGCGTGGGTGAAATGGCGATGTCGTGCGCGAGGCACACTTGGCCCTCGCCGTCGCGCGGGGTCAGGTGGACCTCGTGGTGCGACGTGGTCACCGGCTCGTCGTATTCGTATACCGTCTCGTGGATGACGCGAACCCTCATGCCCCCCCGCTGTCGAGCTGTCGCGACATGATCGCATGATTCAGGTAGGCACCCGAAATCGAGTGGGAAAGGGCGGCGAAAAGGGCCGCCTGATGTTCGAGCAGCGCCGAAAGCCGCGGCCTCTGCCCGTGCTCGTCGGGTTCGCTGATCTCGGCGACCTCGGCCAGACGAAGCTCCGAAGCCGAAGTGAGGACCATCTTCAGCTGCGCCGACATCGGCAGCCCCGGCTCGCGAGGGAGGACCTCGATATGGTCGGCGAGCGCGCTCGCTTGGAAGAGGACCGATCGCGGGTTGCTCTCGTCGGTGAGCAAGAGATCGATCACCGGCGCAAACTGCAGCGTCGCCAGATAGCGGCGACGGTAGGTCATCGAGCTGTCGGCAACGTCGAGCAGCGCTTCGAGCAGCGGCGCTTCGCGGGGCGACGGCGTCGCGAGCGCCCCTTGCAAGAGCGCGGTCATGTGGGTTCCACGCTCGAGACGGCGGCCCATGTCGAGGAAACGCCAAGCCTGCCCGCGCGTCATGCTGTCCATGGCGAGGCCGCTGAACGCCGCGAGCGCGGTGACGATGCCGTTGAGCAGGTGGGTCAGCGCAACGAGCGTCCGCGGGCCCGAGAGCCCCAAGGCCCCTCGAACGTCGCGATCGAGCTGCGCTATCGTGCGCCAGGTGTCCTGCGAAATGCGATCGCGTACGGTGCGGGCCACGCGGTAGCTCGCTTCGATGGTCGTCTTCAGCGTCTCCAGCGACTCGCTGTCGAAGACCGACGCCAAAAGCGATTGTTCGGCGGCGACGGCCCAGCTCGTGCGGCCGCGCGAGTCAATCGCCGGATCGGTCCCAAACTTGGGCCGCGGAACCTGTGTTTCGGTCTCCAGCACGGCGAAGAGCGCGTCGAGCTCCACCGGCGGCTCGGCGTCGCCCGCTCCGTTGAGCTCGGCCAGGCGCGAGCCGATCGATCGCGTGAGCCGAGCGATCCCCTCGGCGCGCTCGACGTAGCGACCTAGCCAGAACAGGTTGTCGGCCACGCGGCTCGGCAGATCGCCGCCACCCCGAGAGAGCGCAATCGACGCGCGCGGCGGCGGCAACAGGCTGAACGTGTTGACCGGGCCGCCCGAGAGAACCCACGTATCTTTGCTCTTTCCCCCAGGCTGGAGCGACAGCCCCAAGCTCTCGCCGGGCCCGCCCACACGCGAGAGCGCACCGGGCATCACCTCGTACGAGTCGCCCGACGAGACGAGGTAAGCGCGCATCCAGAGGTGAGCCGCGTAGAGCCCCTCGCCGGCCAGCGTGGGAACGGTCGAGAGAACGACGGCCTCTTGCGCGACGTATTTTCGCGGAGCGTGGCGGATCCGAGCCCTGAGCTCGTCGAGGCCCGCCGCACCCAAATCGCGCCCGAAAATGGGTTCCATCGAAGCGTCGGGGAGCGCCGACCGGATGACCAGCTCGGCGAGGTGGTCGATCACGTAACGGAGCGACGTCGCATCGCCGCACCAGTGCGTGGGCACCGAGGGGAGCAGCAGCTCTTCTCCGAGGAGCTCTCGACAAAGCCTCGGCAAAAACGGTATGAACGCCGAGCTCTGCACGAGCCCCGCACCGAGCGGGTTGGCGAGCGCGACATTGCCCGAGCGCGCCGCTTCCACGAGCCCCGGGATCCCCAGCGCGGATTCGGGATTGAGCTCGAGGGGATCGCAGAACGTGTCGTTCACGCGCCTTAGGATGACGTCGACCGCCTGCAAACCTCCCAACGTCTTCAAGAAGACGCGGTGATCGCGGACCGTGAGATCGCCGCCCTCGACGAGGGTGAGGCCCAGGTACTGCGAGAGAAACGCCTGCTCGAAGTAGGTCGCGTTGTAGGGGCCCGGCGTGAGCAAGACGATGCGCGGGTTGTCGCGGTTGTACGGCGCCAGCTGGCGCAACGTGTCCCGCATCGTGCGGAAGAAAACCGCCAAGCGTTGGACGTTGCACTCGCGGAACACGTCGGGCAGCGAACGCGAGAGCACGACGCGATTCTCGAGTGCATAGCCCGCGCCCGAAGGCGCCTGCGTGCGATCGGCCATCACGGCGAAAGCACCCGACGGCATACGCGCGAGATCGGCGGCGTAGAGCGGCAAGAAGCGGCCCCCCGGCGGCACGATGCCCGAACATGCCCGGACGAACCCCGGGTGCGAAAAGACGATCTCGGGCGGCACCGAACCGGTCGTCAAAAGCCGACGCGCGCCGTAGAGGTCGGCGAGAATGCCGTCGAGCAGGAGGGCGCGCTGGCGAAGCCCGCGCCCGACGTCCGACCATTCGTCGGCGCCGATGACCACGGGGATCGGCGCCAGGTTCCACGGTCGCGACACGCCCTGTGGATCACCGTAGGCGTCGTAGCTCACGCCGTGCTCGTGCAGCAATCGCTGCGCTTGCTCCCAGCGCCGACCGATTTCCGCTTCGCCCATTCCGCCGAACGCGGCGACCAGCTTTTGCCAAGCGAGGCGCGGCGCGCCGCCCGCGTCGAGCACTTCGTCGTAGCTTCCCGGTGTCCGCGCGCGCCGATAGGGCGAAAGCCACGCTTCGCTGGCCGATGCCCCGTCTGGTCGCTCTCGGGGGGGAATCGTCATGATCACGAAGAGATTAGGAAAAACACTGGGTGCGTCCAACCCCTAACGCCATGGGTACGCGAGTGCAACATCCTAGAGGCCGAAGCGCGCTCACGCGCCGGCAATTGCTTTCGGCGAGCCGGCGCTTCATGGTGAGCCGATGAGCAAACCCGTAGCGGTGGTGGTTTGGTGAAGAGCCGCAGCGAGCAAGCCGACCCATGACCCGCCCCTGCCGACCCAGATCGGGTAGGGGCTGACGGGCTTTCCCCGTCAGGCCCCTCCCACACCACCGGACGTGCGGGTCCGCATCCGGCGGTTTGGAGAGTTGAGGTCCGCAGCGAGCTTCGGTAGACCGAGCTGCTCGAAGTAGCTTGAGGGCAGA
>DATEMX010000257.1:0-4364 GCA_035275365.1 Polyangiaceae bacterium
CGGATGAGCCGGATGACGACGGTAGCTGCGACGTAGGGGGCGGCGATCATGAGACCGATGAGGACGTAGCGCGTGATGCCGCCGTCGGGATTGCCGGCGCACGACGGACACGCCAGCGCGACGCGAGGCGCGGCCAGCGCCGTGGCGAAGGCAAGAGCGGCGGCCCTCACCAAGGAAGCCTCCGCCAGGCACCTTCGGCGATGAGGATGAACGCGTAGAGCGCGGGGAGGGACATGGGGATGGCGACGCTCGCCTTGAGCACCTTCGTTTCTGCTTTGAGGTGCATGTAGAAGAGCCCCACGATCGCGGCCTTGGTTACGGCGAGCAAGACGAGGACGGTGACGAGCGTCTTCTTGTCGAGATGCAGATAGACCGCGCCGACCTCGACCAGTGTGAGGACGGTGAGCACCCCGAAGACTTGCATGTACTGCTTGCGGTTCGCGTGTCCGGCCATGCTCTTTTCACTCAGGAATGAGATAGATGAACGTAAAGACCAGGATCCAAACGAGATCGACGAAGTGCCAGAAGAGTCCTACGAGCTCGACGGGGCTGTGATTGCCGTTCGTGTATTTGCCGCGCATCGCCCCGACGAGGATGCACGACAGGTAGCAAACGCCGGCGAACACATGGCAGCCGTGAAAGCTCGTCACGATGTAGAACGTGTTCGCATAAGCCGAGTGCCCGAAAACGAGCCCCTCTTCGACGAGGCCGGGGCTACCGAACAAGCCGAAATATTCTTTGTATTGGCCCGTGAGAAAGAGCGCGCCGCCGAGGATGGTGAGCGCGAGATAGCGAACGAGCTCCTTCTGCTTGCCCTCGACGGCGGCCGCGTGCGCGAGCACCATCGTGACGCTCGAGCAAATGAGCAAGAAGGTGAGCCCCGCCGTGAAATTGATGCCGAGCGTGGGCTCGCCCGGATGGTGCCAAACGGAGCTCGCGCCGCGGAGGATGCCGTAGGTGAGAAGCAACCCGCTGAACGAGAACCCGTCCGAGCAGAGAAAGAACCACATCGCGATCTTGCCCGGTGTCGCAAGGCCGAACTGCTCGTCCTTCGGGTAGTCGATGGGCCCGTGGTGGTCGCCGTGGCCACCGCCTCCGCCGGCGTGGTGCCCGTGATCGCCCCCGTGGAGAACCGCCGCCGAAGTGCCTGCTTCGCTCATTTCTCGCCGTAACCCCCGGGGTTCCACTGACTCGAACTGGACCCAGCAGGTAGTACGTAGAGGCTGATTTTGCAAGCACTTCCTGGCGTTGGGCGCGCCGTCGGCTACACAGGTCGTCATGTCGCGTTGGGTGGGTTCGCCTTGGTTTTGGGTCTTGGCGATTGCGGCCATCGTCGCTTTGCCCATGAGGCGCGCATTTTTCACGACGCTCCCACCGATGCTTCCCGAGGGCGGGGAGGTTCCCCCCTTTGCGCTGGTCGACCAGCACGGCCAACCGTTCGGAAGCGACGACCTGCGCGGTCGCGTCTGGCTGGGCGTCGCGCTCTCGCCCTCGAGTCCAGAAGGGCGAGAGCTCGGTGAAAAGATCAAGAAAATCCAGCACCGTGCGCACAACCTCGGCGTAGCCTTTCACATCGTCACCATCACCCTTGCGCCCTCCGAGGACTCACCCGCCGACCTCGATGCCTTCGTCCGCGACGTGCACGGGAGCCCGCGGATGTGGAGCTTTCTCACGGGCCGTGCGAGCGACGTCGAAGCGCTCCTCGGTGCGCTGTCGATGCTCACGCCTGGTCCTGCCGATCAGCTCGTTTGGCTCGTCGATCCACGGATGCACGTTCGCGCGCGCTACGATCTGCGCGAGCCGAGTGTGGTTGAAAGTGTGCTTCGCGACGTCGGTCTTCTCGCCAACCGCGGCGGGTGAAGCCCGCCCTCTGCGTGCTTTCCTCATTTGCGTTCCCCGGCGGGACTTGCAGTAAAGCGCGGGTTTTGCTACGGCTTCGCGCCATGGCGACTCGGCGCGTGGGTAGTCTCGCTATCTCGTTCGTCGCGGCGCTTTCGGTGGGGTTTGCGGCGCTCGGTCTCGTCGGCTGCGAAGACGACGTCAAGCCGTTCACCAAGTCGAAGGTGCTCGGCGGCGTAAAGATCTCCGCCGAAACGCTGGAGGCGGGGCGCGAGTCGTTTACTCACTACTGCCGGGCCTGTCACGGCGACAAGGGCGATGGGCGTGGTCCGTCGGCGCTGGGCCTTCGTCCTCCCCCGCGCGACTTCACGCAGGGCAAGTTCAAATTTGCAGCGGTCGAGAGCGGCTCGCTTCCCAACGACGAAGACTTTCGTCGCATCGTGCGCGGCGGGCTCCATGGCACCGCGATGCTCCCCTGGGAAGTGCCCGAGCAAGAGCTCGACAACATCATCCAGTACATCAAGACCTTCTCGCCGAAGTGGGAAAAGGGCAAGCCCGGCAAGCCCATCGTGGCGCCGCCCGATCCGTGGGCGTCGAACCAATCGGCGGCGATCGCGCGCGGCAAAGAGCTCTATCACGTGACGACGCAGTGCTCCGGTTGCCATCCCAGCTACGCTACGAAGGGCGACATCGCGGCAATGACGCTGCGGGTCAAGAAGTTCGCTCTCACCGGCTTTCGCGACGACATGTACGGCGCGGTTCTCAAAGAGAGCGAATACCGCACGACGCTCCGTCCGCTCGAAGAACCGCCCAACACCGAACACGCCGCCAAAACGCACCATAAGCACGAGGGCAAAGAGGCAAAGAAAGAGGCCAACGGCGAAGAGAAGGAAGGCGCGATCCAAGCGGCCCGCTACTTCCCCATGAGCATTTTGCCGCCCGATTTCCTCCGCTCGGAGCTGCGCTCGGGCGACGCGCTCACCGATCTCTATCGAACCATCGCCGCGGGCGTGGGAGGCACGGCGATGCCGGCGTGGATCGCGACGGCGCCCTACACCGATCCGAACACGGGCGAAAAATGGGAAGGCGAGAAGGACATCTGGGCCCTCGCTCACTACGTGCGTTCGCTCGTCGAGCTGAAGAACACGAGGGCCGCCGACGAGCTGCACAATCGACTCGTGAACCAGCCCGCGTGGACCCCCCCGCCTCCGCCCGAGCCAGTAGCCCCCGAGCCCGCTTCGAGTGCGAAGCCCGCGTCGAGCGCCGCGCCGGCGTCGAGCGCCAAGGCGCCCAAGAAACCCGCCCCACCGGCTCCGTAGTGCGTCGTTGGCGTTTATGCCATCTCGGAGCCAGAGTGACGCGGAGGTCGTGCCTCGTTCGTCTTGGGCCTGCAGTCGCGCCCCGCGCGCAACCCCGGCGCGTATGCCTCACCCTTGCCGGTCGGGTGGTGGCCGCGCTTCGTGAAGCCGTGCCCGGGCGCTGTCACTGCGGCGCTCGGCACGAGCCGCTCGTGCACACCAAGCCACGGCCGCGGGCTTACACGCTGGCGGAAGCGTGACCGACAGCGGCGGCGCATACTCCCAGCCGCTCGGCCCCATGTGGCCGATCTCGTAGCTATACGTGTTGCCTGGCAAGAGACCCATACCCCAGTCCACGAAGCCCGTGGAGACATTGCCGGGAGGGTCGGGAACGAGCGGCACCCCATCGCGCCGCACCATGAACGGCTGCTGTTGAGGAGAGGCGCTCCAGGCGAGTGTTACTTGGGGAGGGCACGATTGGACCGCGCTCAGCCTCACGTTCTGCCGGCGCCACCAAGCTGTGGCGGGCGACGCCCAACGTTTCGTCGTCGCCGCTGGGTGCCGGCGAGCAGCCCACCAACGCCGCCACGACGCCAAATCCCAACCATGCCCAAAGCCTGCCGCCCATCATGTGAAAACCCTCCGTGCTCCAAAGAGCTGGCGCATAGTGCTCCGCCGATCGCGACTTTTAAGCCAACCCGACGTGAAGACATCGTTAATTCTTCGCGGAGCCGCCGCAGGTCGCGCCTACTTCCTCGAAGAGCTGTTCGCGCAATCTGGCGTCGACCTGACCGGCATCACCATGAACGACACTCAGGAAAGCGTCGCTAGGGGTCCGAGGTGAGCCCATGGTTCCGGATCTGGTAGTCGATGACCGCCGTCGCCACGTCGAGTTCATCCACGAGTGCTTCCATCTGCTCATCATCGACTGATCGGCTCATACGTGCGCGGAGAAGATGAGCGGGGGCGAGCAGCTCGGCGGCGAACGCGCGGCTTGCGACCTGAAGCCGTGTTCCGGCGTTCGTGAGCGCTCGGGGCGCCTCCTGGCAGCCTTCGCGCCGCGAGCGAAGCGCTTCCTTGAGCGGCGGCCCCTCGCGGCGAAGGCCTCGCGAGCACGGAGATCCGGACGCTCGCCGTCACCCTCGATTCGTGGGCGGCGCATCGAGCGATTTACGTGGGCTTGGTGCTGTGAGCAAGCTCCCTTCCGTGCGATCTTGGATTCTTGGC
>DATEMX010000258.1:0-5168 GCA_035275365.1 Polyangiaceae bacterium
CGATCTCGGCGGGGTCGCGAGGAGTGGCCGGCTCGGGCGCGGGGGGCGGCTCAGGGGCGGGCGTCTTCTCGATGGCCGGCGCCGTGAACGCGATTTTACTCGTGCCGGCGGCAACCGCGGCGACGTCGGCGTTTTTGTGCCGGTTGTTGGACCAGCCGGCGACGACGGCGTGGGCGCCGGGCTCGACGTAGACGACGGCGTTGGACGTTTCGCCGAACGGCATGACCTTGTTGTCGACGATCAAGGTGCACTCCGGCGAACAGCCGATGCTCACCTTGTGCAGCCCTCGCTCGGACTCCGCGAGCACTTGTCGCGCGTATTCGCCAAACGACTTGTCGTTCGGATAGCGGGCAAGACCGAGCGCCGACAGCGTCGCGGCGCGCGCCGCTTGCCCGGCTTCTTTGCGACCGCGAATCGCGCTCTGCAACGCCTCCGGACTGGGAGCGTCGCGATCGGCGTTTTCGAAGTGAATCGCCGAGTTTTCGAAGTCCCTCAGCTTGTAGGCGCGTCGCCCGGCGTCGAACTCTTCGGCGGCGGTCTTCAGCCGTTCGGCGTCGGGGGGCATGGCCGACGCCGATGCACCCCAAGTCATCGTGGCCATCAACGCGAGCCACACCTCAGTTCGCATGCGCATTTCTCGCCCTAGCCTCGCTCCTCTTCTGGCATGTCGTCAAGGGACACGCGAACGATCGCAGCACGAACGGGACGCACGACCGATCCGTTTCGTTAACCCGACGCGCGGCGTCAGAAGCGGTCTCCACCGAGACGAACCCAATGTAGCACCGAGACGAACCCAATGTAGGTCCGACGCGCCGCGCACGCGACGAGCGCCTCTCCGGGAACTGCTGCGCCTCGCCGACTGACGCGCCTCGCTGTGATCCCAGTCGCCGCCAAAGCCGCCAAGGGGTGGGGGTGGGTGGTTCTCGCTGGCGCCGACAGGTGGGGTAGTGGCTTGCCGCCAGGGCGAAGAGATCGCGTTCCTATTTCAAGCCTCATCAGAACCCTCCCGAGCTCCTCGGCCAGCAACTACAGCAACCAACAAACCCCTTGGCGGCCTTGGCGGCCTTAGCGGCGGCTGGGATCGCCCCGCGCCGTAGCAGATCAGACGAGGTCGAGGAAAATGGTTTCGGGCTTTTCGAGCAGCTCGATGAGCTCGTACGCGAAGGCCGCGCCGACGTGGCCGTCGATGAGGCGGTGACCGAATGAGAGCGAAACGAGCATGGTGTCGCCGATGACGATTTGATCGCCACGGACGACTGGCTTTCGCTTCATCTGGTGAACACCGAGGATGGCCACCTCGGGGAAGTTGATGATCGGCGTGGCGAAGAGCCCGCTTTTTTGACCGAGCGAGGTTACCGTAAAGGTGCCCCCCTGAAGATCGGCGAGCTGGACCAGGCCGGCACGGGCAGCCTCCGAGAGGCGCGAGATTTCACGCGCGAGCTCGAGGAGCGAGCGATCGTCGGCGTTCTTGATCACCGGCACGACGAGCCCCGATTCGGTCGCCGTGGCGATCCCGACGTTGTAGTAGCGCCGCGTGACGATCTCGCCGGCGGCCTCGTCGAAGGTCGCGTTGAGGCTCGGATGACGCCGGAGCGCGGCGACGAGCGCCTTGATGATGAAGGGCAAATAGCTGAGCTCGACGCCCTGCGATTTCGCCGCGGGCTTCAATCGTTCGCGCAGGGCCTTCAGCGCGGTGACGTCGCACTCTTCGACGAAGGTGAAGTGCGCGGCCTCGCGCTTCGAGCGAGCCATGTTTTCGAAGATTCGCTTGCGCAGCCCCTTGAGCGGTGTTCGTTCTTCGAGCGAAGGTGTCTCCGCGGCGGTCCGGAGCGGCCGCGATACGACGGGGGCCACGGGCGCCATGTGAACCTCGTGCGCCGGCTCCGGATCGGGGCCGCGACCAGCGCTCCGAATGTCGTCGCTCGTGACCCGCCCGTGCGATCCGCTCGGCGGCACGCGCCGCAAGTCGAGGCCGAGATCGCGCGCCAGCTTGCGCGTCGCCGGGGTGGCCAGCGGCTTTTCGTTCCAGAAGGCCGACCCCTTGGCCTTCGTGAGCTTCATCCCGGGCAGCTCTTCGCGCAGGTCGCCGACCGCCGTGGCGACGCTCTCCCCTTTGTGCTTGCCGCTGCCGTTCTCGGCCGCCGTACCCTTGGCCGTGTCGCCGGGGGCCGATGATTCACGGCGCGCTCCCGACGCCCTCGAAGCTTCGTCGAGATCGAACACGACGAGCACGGAATGCACCTTGACCACTTCGCCCACTGCGCCGCGCGTCTCCACGATGCGTCCGGCCTTGGGGGCCGCGATGGTGACGGTCGCTTTGTCGGTCATCACCTCGACCATGGGCTCGTCTTCGGCGATCGTTTGCCCTGGGGCGATGAGCCAGCTCACGATCTCCCCTTCGGTCACACCTTCCCCAATGTCGGGCAGCTTGAACTCGAACCGGGTCACACGCGCCTCCCTTTCAGTATCTCGCCGTCTCTACGATGGCGGGCAGGATACGGTGCGCAAGAGGCAAGTACTCCATTTCGAGGGTATAGGGAAAGGGCGTATCGAACCCGGTCACGCGGACGGGGGGCGCCTCCAAGTGGACGAACGCCTTCTCGTTGATGAGCGCGATGATTTCGCTGCCGAAGCCGCAGGTGCGAGGCGCTTCGTGCACGACCACCACGCGGCCCGTCTTCTTCACGCTCGCAATGACGCTGTCGATGTCGAGGGGCCACAACGTTCGCAGATCGATGACCTCGCACTCGATCCCCTGCGAAGCGGCTTGGCTGGCGGCCTCGAGCGCTTCGTAGAGCATGGCGCCCCAAGCGATGACGGTCACGTTGTCACCCTCGCGCGCGATGGCGGCCTGCGAAAGCGGCACGGTGTAGTCGTGCTCGGGCACCTCACCCTTCGCGGCGCGGTAGATGCGTTTGGGCTCGAAGAAGAGCACGGGGTCGGGATCACGAATGGAGGCGAGAAGCAGCCCCTTGGCGTCGTGGGGGTTGGACGGGCAGACGACTTTGAGACCGGGCGTGTGGATGAAGATCGCTTCGGGCGACTGCGAGTGGTAGTGCCCGCCGCGGATGCCGCCGCCGACGGGCGTACGGATGACCAATTTGGCCGGGTATTCGCCGCCGGATCGGTAGCGAAACTTGGCAAGCTCGGAGACGATTTGGTCATACGCCGGGTAGATGAAATCGGCGAACTGGATCTCGGGCACAGGTACCAACCCGTAGAGCGCCATTCCGATGGCCGTCCCCACGATGCCACCCTCGGAGAGCGGCGTATCGATCACGCGGTCGTCGCCGAACTCGTCGTAGAGACCGGACGTCACGCGGAACACGCCGCCGACCTTGCCGACGTCTTCGCCCATCACGACGACGCGGGAATCGCGCCTCATTTCGAGCTTGAGCCCGTCGTTGATGGCTTGAACCATGTTCATCTGGGGCATCGAACGTCGTCTCTCGTCTACTTGTGGGAGGTCGGGCGCGGGGCGCGGAGCAAATATTCGCACTGCTCGGTGAGGTGCCAGGGCATCTCGGCGTACACGTCTTCGAACATCGTCGAAAGAGCAGGTGGCGGCGCCTTTTCGGCGACCAGCACGGCTTGCTTGATCTCCTCCACCATCGCGCTTTCGGTGCGCGTCTGATCGGCGTCGGTCCACAAGCCCCTGGCGTTGAGCAGGCGCCGCGTTCGCGCGATGGGATCGCGCCGGCGCCACTCTTCGACCTCGTCCTCCTGGCGGTAGGCCTTGGGATCGTCGCTCGTCGAGTGCCCCGAGAGTCGATACGTAATTGCTTCGATGAGCGTCGGGCCCTCGCCCCGCGCGGCCCGGGAGAGCGCCTCGCGCGTGGCCGCCACCACGGCGAGCAAGTCGTTGCCGTCGCATCGAAGCGACGGCACGCCATAGGCGATGCCCTTCTCGGCGAACGAAGCGCTCGCGGTCTGACGCTCCGTGGGCACGCTGATGGCCCACCCGTTGTTGCGGCAGAAGAAGATCGTCGGTGTCTTGAAGACGCCCGCGAAGTTCATCGCGTTGTGGAAATCGTTCGAGCTCGTGGCGCCATCGCCGAAATAGACGATGGCCGCGGCGTCGTCGTGGCGAAGCTTGGCAGCCCACGAGAGGCCGACCGCTTGGCTGATCTGCGTGCCGACCGGAGAGCTGATGGAGAGAAAATGAGACTCTCTCGACGTGTAGTGGTCGGGCATCTGCCGACCCTTGACCGTATCGTTGGCGTTGCCGAACATGTTGTCGACGTACCGCTGCAGCGTGAGACCGCGCAGGAGAGCCGCGCCGAACTCGCGGTAGCAGGGGAAAACCCAGTCGCCCTTGCGCATCGCGAAGGTCGACCCGAGGATGGACGCTTCTTCGCCGATGGATCCGATGTGAAAGCCGATGCGCCCTTGGCGCTGGAGCGAGACCATGCGGTCGTCGAGGACGCGGACCCTCACCATCGAGGCGTAGAGCGACACGAGCTCTTCGTCGGCGAGGCGGGGGTCGTGGGCGGGATCGGTCGTGCCGTCATCGCGCATCACGCGGATCACGCCGGGCGCCAACACGTCGTTGGGATTTCTCGTATGCTTCGTAGGAATCACGGCTGCCAGCGTCATCGGATCACCGAGGAGAGCACGCTCTTCGAGCTTACGTCTGTTCGCTACTCAAGCCAGCGCGGACTTCACCGCGGCGAGCGCCGAATCGACTTCGGCCGGGCCGAGATGAAATGACGAGGCCAACTTGCTCAGAACCTCTCGCTCGACACCGCTGACGCCGCCCGAGACGTGAGCGAGCAGCCCGGCGATGCGAAGCACTTCACGTTGATGCTCTTCCTTACCGACGGTGCGGCCGAGGGCGCCGATGCGACGCTCGAGCCCGTCTTCTTGGAGCTGTTCGCCAAGATCGGAGAGCAACCCATGAACTTGTTTTTCGTCGACCGCGCCGCCGCAAGCGTCGCTCACCACTTGCGCAAAGGCCTCACGCTCCGAATCGTCGAGCACGCCGTCGGCCGTTGCAACGAGGAAAGCGGCTTCGACGATGGCCTCGAAGAGCGCGGCGGCCACGGGATCGAACCCCGTGGGGATGGTCGTCTCGTCGGTGATGGGACGGGCCCCGTAGACGCCAGCCGCCACGCTGAGGATCGACCCCTGCGCGCTCCTCTCGGCGCCCGCCCATGGCTCGTTCAAGC
>DATEMX010000259.1:0-4474 GCA_035275365.1 Polyangiaceae bacterium
TCACGGCCTTCGCCGCCGACGCTTACGCCGTCGGCACCGATGCGCTCATTCCTGTCATCACCGCTGAGGTGTCGCGGAGCGAACGCGAGGAGATTCTTGCGGGCTTTCGTGACGGCCGCTGCCGCGCCATCGTTTCGGCGCGCGTGCTCAACGAAGGCATCGACGTCCCCGACGCGAGCGTCGCCATTCTCGTCGCCGGTAGCTTGGGCGTTCGCGAGCACATTCAGCGCATCGGCCGCGTGCTTCGACCCCACCGCGGAAAGGAAGCGCTGGCCTACGAGCTCGTCACCATGGGGACCGTCGACGATCGTCGATCTCGCGCGCGGAGCAAGGCCCTTGCTACCGCATAACCTGCTCGCCTACTCGGTGCGGGACGACATCGTCGTGCCCCGGTACCTCACGGCGCGCGACGAGGTCTGGGTGCGCGTTCTCACCGACGAGCTCGACGCGCTCGTGGGCCGCAAGATGGTCGACGTCGATCGCGTCTTGAAACAACGCCTCCCCCGCCTGGCGGCGCAGCACGGCGTCCCGCGCCCGGCCGTGGAGGCGGTCCGTCACGTCCTTCTCAAAGAATGGCGCACCGAGATACGGGCCGCGGTGCCGCCCATCGAGATCCGCCGAACGGTGTTCGAGCTCGCCGGACAATCGCAGGCCTCGCACGACGAGGTGCTCGCCGACGCCGCGGCAAAGCTCGGCATTCGCGTCGAACAAGTCGTCGAAGGGTTGTTTGCCGATCGCGCGTCCGAGCGGCGTCTCGTCGGCCCTTCTCACGAGCTCGCGCCGAGCCGCGTGCTCGAGCTCTACAACTTGGCGCTCGTGCAAGGCCTGCTCCTGCGTTCGGAGCATGTCGTCGCCCGCGTCACCACGCACGTCCGCTCCGTCGTGCGGTTCGCGAAGCTGAAGGGCCTCCTCTGTCTCTACGCCATCGACGAGCGCGGAACGAAGATCACGCTCTCGGGTCCGCTCGCGCTCTTCCGGCAAACATTCAAATACGGACTCGCGCTGGCGACGTTCTTCCCCGCCGTGGTGGTGACGCCCGATTGGTCCGTCGAGGCTCTTTGCTGGCTCGGGCACCGCCACCTCACCTTCCGTGCGAACGCCTCCGATCCCATCGCCGCAACGCACGTTCTCCCGCGCGACACCGACAGCGCCCTCGAGAAGCGTCTCTTGCGGGAATTTCGCCGGCTCGACGCGGGGTGGGAGCTGCGCCGCGAGACGATCGCCGTGCAGGTGGGGAGCGGCTCGTTCTTTCCCGACTTCACGCTCGAGCGCGGCGCCGACCGCGTGTACATCGAGATCATCGGTTTTTACACCCCCGAATATTTGGCTTCGAAGCTCGAGGCCTTGCGCAAGGCGCGGCTCACGAACGTCGTCGTCTGCATCGACGAATCCCTCTCGTGCGCCGACGACGACATCGTGGCCGACGAGATCATTCGCTTTCGCAAACGCGTCGAGCCCGCCGCGCTCTTGGCGGCGGCCGAACGTTGCGTAGGTCGTTCGGCCTCGTCACACGACAGGCCCCCGAAAGGACGCTAGAATGTGGGCCATGAACACCCCCGCCAGGCGCGCGACGTACGAAGACCTGGTCGCCGTGCCCGCCAACAAAGTCGCCGAAATCTTGAACGGCCAGCTCGTCGTCTCGCCGCGCCCGGCAGCGCCCCATACGTTGAGCTCGTCGGTCTTGGGCACCCTCCTGGGCGGCCCCTTTCATCTCGGAAATCGCGGCGGGCCCGGTGGCTGGATCATCCTCGACGAGCCCGAGCTTCATTTTGCCGACGACGTGCTCGTCCCCGATCTGGCCGGCTGGCTCCGCACCCGAATGCCCGAGGTGCCCGACGTCGCCGCCTTCACGCTCGCTCCCGATTGGGTCTGCGAGGTGCTCTCACGCTCCACGGCTTCACACGACCGCGCCGACAAGCTCTTCATCTACGCGCGCGAAAAAGTCGCCCACGTGTGGCTCGTCGATCCCATCGCCCGCACGCTCGAAGTCCTCCGCCTCGACGGCTCCACCTATCGCCTAGCCGCCACCTGGCGCGACGAAGCGCTGGTCCGCGCCGAGCCCTTCGACGCCATCGAGATCGCGCTCGCTACCATGTGGCGATAGCGACCGCCGCGACCTCTTGCCTCCTGATTCTTTCGTCCGTTCACGAGCGGCGCATCCTTTCGAGCACCTCGATCGTCTTGGCATCGAGCGGAGGTGCTCATGGAGACTCTCCAAGGAAAATCGGCATTTGTGCTCGGCGCCAGCAGCGGCGTCGGGCGAGCGACCCTGCTGGCCCTCGCGGCGCGGGGGGCCCGCGTCTCGGCCGTCGCCCGTGATCGCGAAAGGCTGGAAAGGGTGGTGCGCGAGGCGCCCGGCGAGGTGACGGCGCTCCCCGGCGACGCCGCCGATCCCGCGCTTTACCGCAGGATCATCGGAGAAGGTCGGCCCGACATCGTCGTGTTGTGCCTCGGTGCGCGCGCGCCGCTCGGTCACGTCGACGAGCAGACCTGGGAGTCGTTTTCCGAAGCGTGGAACACCGATCTCAAAGCGATGTTTCATCTCTGCCAGCAGATCGTTTTGCAGCCTCTCGAGCGAGGGAGCGTGGTGATCATCGTCTCCAGCGGCGCCGCCATCGGCGGGTCGCCGCTCTCCGGCGGCTACGCCGGCGCCAAGCGTATGCAGTGGCTTCTCGCCGGCTACATGCAGCGCCTTTCCGAACGAAGAAATCTCGGCATTCGCTTCCTCACCGTGGTGCCCAAGCAGCTCATCGCGGGAACCACCACGGCGGAGAGGGTATCGGCGGCCTATGCGGCCGATGGGGGGATCACCCAGGAGAAGTTCATGGAGCGGTTCGGCACGCCGCTTTTTCCGGAGGGCGTCGCGGAGGCCATCGTCAAGATGGCGACCGGTGAGGTGGGGCCGACGGGCGGGGCATTCGCCGTCACCGGGCAAGCCGTCGAGGCTCTATGATGCGAGGTGACCATGGCGACAGGTGACGAGCAGCGGGCCATACCGCCCGAGTTTGGAGAGGCGCGCGAGCAGTTTCTCTCCTTGGTGGCTGAGGTTCGGCCGCTGCTCTACCGCTATTGCGCGCGCATCACCGGCTCGGTGGTGGAGGGAGAGGACGTCGTGCAAGAGACGCTCGCCAAGGCGTTCTACGCGATGAGCATGGCCACCGAGCTGCCGCCGCTTCGACCTTGGCTTTTCCGCATCGCGCACAACACCGCCCTCGATTTCCTACGGCGCTACGAGCACAAGCGCGTCGAGCCGCGCGATGATCTCGACGAGATCGCCGCGGGGAGCGAGTCGCCCGACCAGGAAGTGGTGAGGGCGGCGCTGGGCAGCTTCGCCCTGCTGCCGGTCAACCAGCGGTGCGCGGTCATTCTGAAGGACGTTCTCGGTCACTCGCTCGACGAAGCGGCGGACACGATGGGCACCACGGTGCCCGCCGTGAAAGCCGCGCTCGTGCGGGGCCGCGCCAAGCTGCGCGCCTCGCGCACGGAGTCGCCGCCTTCGCCTCGCGCGCACGAGGGAGAAACGGAGGAGCGCGAGCGGCTCAAGCGGTATGCTGCGCTCTTCAACGCGAAAAACTGGGAGGCGCTGCGCGCGCTCATGGCCGAGGAATGCAGGCTCGACCTTTTGTCCCGCGCGTCGCGCCGCGGCGTGCAAGTGGGCGAATACTTCGCGCGGTATCAAGCGGCGCCCGACGTGCGGCTCGAGGTGGGCGAGGTCGAAGCACGGCCGGCGCTCCTGGCATTCACCGCGGAGAGCCGCGCGAGACCCGCGTATTTCATTTTGCTCGAGTGGACCGATGACAAGGTGGCGTTGATTCGCGACTATCGATACGTAGGGTACCTGTCGGCCGAGTTGGGGTGAACGCCGCTCCTACCGGAGCACGCGACCGGCTTGCCCCGGCGGGCACTTGGCGCGACGAAGCGCTGGTCCGCGCTGAACCCTTCGACGCCATCGAGATCGCGCTCGCTACCATGTGGCGATAGCGACCGCCGGCCGAATAGCAACTGGTCGACGCCTTCGGCCGAAAGGCCATCATGCGTCCCATCGCGACCGTCGCCTTACACGACATCGAGCGAGATCGGAGCTAGCATGCTGCACATGGCTGCTCCCGCCAAGCGCCGCGCTACCTACGCCGATCTGATGGCCGTCCCCGAGGGCAAGGTGGCGGAGATTCTCCACGGTGAACTCTACGTTCACCCTCGGCCTGCCCTACGTCATGCGCGCGTCTCGACGGTGCTCGGTGGCAAGCTCGTGGGCCCGCTCGATCTCGAGAAGAACGACCCCGGCGGTTGGGTGTTTCTGTTCGAGCCCGAGCTCCACTTCGAAGACGATGTCCTCGTTCCCGATCTCGCGGCCTGGCGCCGCTCCCGAATGCCGGAAGTCCCCGACGTCGCCGCCCTGTCGCTCGCGCCCGATTGGCTCTGCGAGGTGCTGTCACCCTCCACCGCCGCAACCGACCGAACCAACAAGGTCTCC
>DATEMX010000260.1:0-9194 GCA_035275365.1 Polyangiaceae bacterium
CCTCCACGGCTCCTGTTGCCTATGGTTCGAGCCCTGAGCCGACACCGTCGTCGCCCGACCTGCTCGCGCCAATGCCCCTCGCTCGCGCAGATTCCAACGACTCCGAGGTGCGGGCGATGTTCCGAAGCGGAACGCGGGCAAGGCGCATCGTTCTCGCTTCGGGAGCCGCCATTTTCGTGTTGATGACCGCCGTTTATCTGTTCGCGCGGCGCTCCAACACGAGCGGAGATCCCGAAAGAGCCGCTGCCATCGCCAACGCCGCCGCGCCGTCGGTCGTGGTCGAGCCCCCCGAGCCGGCGCCGCCCGAGGTTCCGGCGCTGGCAGCAACGCCGGACCTCGTGAACGCAACCACGGAAGCCCAACGCGCCGCCGCGGGTGATACTCGTCGGACCGCCGAAAAATCGGGGCCACCGGCCCGCCCGCGCGCCGGCCTCGGCGGCGTGGCCGCGTCGCCGAGGCCAGAAGCATGGCCCGCAGCGATGGGCAAGAGCGCCCCGCCCTCGCCATCACCCCCGGAACCGCCGCTCCGGCAGCAAGAAGCACTCGCGCGACCCGCGTCACTCTCCCCCGTAAACGCCGCGCTCCAACCGGTGGCGTCACCTCCCCCCAACCCAGAACCGAGCGCCGCCGAGGCCACACTCCACGCCGCGACACCTGCCGCGCTCGACGTCTCGAAGGCCTCGGTCGACGTCGCGGCGATAACGACGACCGCCGGCATCTCCGCCGCGAAGGTGCGCGCGGCGCTCGGCCGGGCGCAGTTCACCGCCTGCTACCGCCGGGCCCTCACCGGGCGCACGAGCGCTGCGCCCCTTGTTGGTTCGCTGCGCCTCGCTATCGACATGACGGGTCGCGTCGTCGATTCGGCGTTGACCGGCGACGCCGATCTGCCGGGCCTTCGTTCTTGTGTCCAATCGGAAGTGCGGGGGATGCAAATTCGCGATGTCGACACCGGCGACGGCTCCGCCACGATCAGCCTGAGTTTTTCGCCTCGATGAGACTCCTTCTCGCGCTCCTGCTAGTGAGCTGTTCGAGCCTCGATCCCAACGTGGGTCCGTTCCACGTCGACCGCGTCACGTCCGACGACCCTGACGACGCCGGCGACGTCGATGCCGGCGATGCGAGGACCGGAAGCGCAGAGGGTTCCGCGGCGCCCGACGGCACGTCCCCACCGCCCGGACGCGTCAGCTTTCGCCGCGACATTCGGCCGCTCATCAATCGGCCGGCTTCGGGCGATCCAACGGGCAGGGGTTGCAAGAGCTGCCACTTTCCGACCGAGCCCAATCACCAGGGGGTCGATCTCGGAGGTCTCGATCTCAGCACCCTGGGCGCGCTCCGCCAGGGAGGAGGCTCGACGGGACGGCGCATCATTGTCGCCGGCCGGCCCGCGGAATCGGGCTTTGTGCAGAAGCTTCGCGGCGTCTACCCCTATGGCACGCGGATGCCGAAGAACGGCGCGCCGTTTTGGACCGACGCCGAGGTCAAGATCGTGAGCGACTGGATCGCAGAAGGGGCCAAGGGCGCTGATGACGAGTAGCCGCCGCGCCGGCGTCGGTACCTCGGTCGCTGCTTCGCTGTTGATGCTCGCGACGACGGCGTGCCGACTCGCTAGCCCTCGCTTCGAATCGCTCGATCCGCAACAAATGCCTGAAGACTTGCGCCACGACTACGCGCTCTTCGCGCAGCGGTGCTCGAAGTGCCACTCGCTTTCGCGGCCGCTGCAAAGCGGAATCACCGACGACCTCTACTGGACCTACTACGTCGAGCGCATGCGGCGACAGCAAGGCAGCGGCATCTCGCCCGAAGACCAGCGCCACATCTTGCGATTTCTTCACTATTTCTCGACCGGCAAGGTGCGCCCCGAGCAAGCGCCGGAGACGACGACCGAGCCGGCCGACAGCGGCGATCCCGACGGAGGGGAGCCCCGATGAACCGCGTCCGCTTCCTGCTCGCCATGATCGCCTTCGCCGCACTCTCGGCGGTGCTCTCGCCTCGCTCGTCGTTCGGGGTCGAGCGCAACTTCGCCGGCTCCGGGCAGCTCGACTATCACTTGATACCCAGGCAACCCGCGGCTGGGGCGCCGAAATCGAGCGTCGACGCCTTCACCGCTGAGTTCGCCTTGAAGTTGGCCGTCGACATCTCCGACCACGTATCGGCCAACGTGAAGGTTTGCTACGGCTGTCACGGCTTCGAGCTCGGCATGGCGTATTTCGACTACCGCCTGGCCGACGAGCTCAACGTGCGCGTGGGCAGGTTCAGCCCGAGTTTCGGCGCCTTCACGCTGCGGCACGATCCCGCCAATCATTATTTGAGCGACAAGCCGCTCCCCTATGACATGGGACGCATGCTCCGCTCGCGCGAATGGAACCAAGGCGTCTTGCCGAGCCCGTTTCCCGACAACGGCATCGAGGTCGACGGCACGCATTGGTTTGGCAACAGCGTCGAGCTCGACTACGCCGCTTGGGCGGTGACGGGCTTCAAGGCGGATTCCGGCTCGTTCGATCTGGATTTCCAGAAAAGCCACGCCCCGTACTACATCGACAACAACAGCCGCCCCGCCGTCGGCGCCCGACTCGCGGCGACGTTGCGGCTCAGCGCTTCGAGCGATCTCACGCTGGGCGCGAGCGCTCAGTACGGCCGATACGATCCCGACAATCGCCTCGCCTACACCATCGTGGGAAGCGACGTTTCGCTCCGGCTGGGGCGCACGGACCTTCGGTTCGAATGGCTGGCTCGCCGCCAGGAGATCGACGCGGAGAATGCTGCCGCACTTCGATTCGACGTCGCTTCGCAGCGCGGCACGTTCTTCGTCAAGCAAGGGGCCTATGTCGAGGTGAAGCACCCCCTCACCGACGAAATCGACATCATCGGCCGTGTCGACGGCATGTACCGCAACGGCAATTTGCCTGCGTTGAGCCCGCTCTCGTTGAAGAGCACGGTGCTTCGGTACACCCTCGGCACGATGTTCCCCTTCGCGTCGGGCCTGCGCGGCAAGCTCTCCGCGGAGCTCTGGGATTTCTCCGACCCCGACGCCGCGGGAAACCACACCGAAGTGACGTTCCACGCCGCCGTCGTAGGAACGTACTGAGCTACGCACTCGGCGATTTCCAGTCTCCGCCAAGGCCGCCAAGAGCGCCAAGGCCGCCAAGGGTTGGGGTGGGTATAGCTCGCTTGCGCCGCCAGAGTGGGGTGGCGAAAACCCTCGAGGCTCTCTGCCAGCGTCAGCGTGCAACCCCCTCCAGAACAACCAAGAACCCTTGGCGGCCTTGGCGCTCTTGGCGGCCTTGGCGGGTGACTGAGATCACCCCTCGCCCGTTTCAGCAGGCGCGAGCAGCCATTCGCTCACAGGACGGAGCCGTCGAGCTGTTAAGCGATCGTGGCCCGTAGAAGCGCGGCCGCGATGACCTCGCGCACGGACACGCCAGCAGTGGCGGCGGCGCGGGAGCACGCATCGAACTCGGGCTTCATCACGGCAGGGCCATAGGGGCCTTCGCTCACTTTGACCGGAATCACCCCGTAGGGCGTGGCCACTTCGATGATGCGCCGCGGACGCGTGACCCGCGCGACCGGCGAGAGACGCACGCCGATCGACGATGTTTCTCGAAGCATGATGGCGGCGACTGTCGAACCGAGATCGCTCGGGGCCAGCGCGCTCATGGTGAGCGCCGGGCGGCCCTTCTTCATCGTAATGGGTACAGCCCACGCGTCGAGGGCGCCGGCCCCGAGGAGCGCCTCGAGAGCATGCGCGGCCAGCTCGCCGGTCATGTCATCAACGTTGGCCTCGATGACCACGTGGCTGGCGCTCGTGTCGCCGGGCGCCGTGGGCGATCCGAGAACGACCCGCAACAAGTTGGGACGATCGGGCAGCTCGCGTTGACCTCCACCCCAACCGGTGCGCTCGGGCGCGATCGACGGCCATCGCTCGAAGCTCTTGGCGACCGTCGCCACGATCGCCGCCCCCGTGGGCGTGACGAGCTCGGCTTCGAGATCGACGCCGTACGTGGGCACGCCGCGCAGACAATCGACGACCGCCGGAGCAGGAAGCGGCAGCGTCCCGTGACGCGCGCGCACGAATCCGCGGCCCATCGGCAAAGGAGAAGCCACGACCTCTGCGCCGATCCAGTCGAGCGCCGCAGCGACACCGACGATGTCGACGACGGCATCGACGCCACCCACCTCGTGGAAGTGAACGTCGCGGAGCGGCATCTTGTGCACGTGGGCTTCGGCCTCACCGAGCTTGCGGAAGATGGCGCGCGCCTTTTGCAGGATGCCGACGGAGAGGGTCGCTTTTTCGAGCATCGCATCGATGGCGCCGTAGGTGCGCTCGGGCTGCGCGCCCGCGACGTGCACGTCGAAGCTCGTGGCCACGATGCCGCTTCTATGCACGTGCCCCACGTGAAGGTGAAACCCCGAGATCGGTAGCCTTCCGACGGCGTCTTCGACGACGGCGAGGGGAACGCCGAGGTCGAGCAGCGCTGCGATGGCCATGTCGCCCGCGATGCCGCTGAAGGCATCGAAAAAAAGAACCTTGCCCGCGCCGTTCAGCGCGCCGGGCAGAGGACCGCCGCCGCGGTGCTCGTGGCCGTCATGCTCGTGGCCGTCATGCTCGTGCTCGTGGTCATGCCCCATCGCCGTCACTCCTTCGCGAGCATGCGTCCCATGGCCATCGCCGCGCCGAACCCATTGTCGATGTTCACGACGGTGACACCCGCCGCGCAGCTCGACAACATCGCCAAGAGCGGCGTAATTCCCCCGAGGTGCGCACCGTATCCCACCGACGTCGGCACGGCTACGATGGGCCGCGGCGTCAGCCCGCCCACCACGCTCGGCAGCGCGCCTTCCATCCCCGCGACGACGATGACGCCGGCCGCGCCATCGAGAACGGCCTTACGATCGAGCAATCGATGCAAACCCGCGACGCCCACGTCGTACACCCGCGTGACCTCGATGCCCGTCATGCGGAGCGTCTCTGCGGCCTCTTCGGCCACGGGCATGTCGCCCGTCCCGGCGGTGACGAGCGCGATGAAGCCACCGGCTCGCTTGGCGATAGGCACAACCTCGATCGACGCCGTTCGCGCGAGAGGCCCGTAGCTCATCGCTGGAATGGCCTCGCGAACCGCGCTGGCCTTCGCCGCGTCGAGGCGCGTGATGAGAACGTTTTGCCCCATGCGGACGAGCTCCCGTGCGATGGCGCTGATCTGATCGGCCGTCTTCGGCTCGCCCAAAATCACCTCGGGCATGCCCATTCGCAGCGCGCGGTGGTGATCGACCGTGGCGAACCCGAGATCGCGGAACGGCAGATCGCGGAGCTCGGCGAGCGCATCGTCGGTCCCGAGCCCCCCCCCGCGGACCTTCTCGAGGAGCGCCCGAAGACGCGTCACGTCCATTCGGCGCATCTAGCTCAAACACGTCCAACTGTCGACCTTGATTCCTCCCCCGCTTCGTAAGCATGGTCTCGGGGTGCCGGCTCCTCTCACGCCCCTCATCGGATTTGCGCTGGGCGTCCTCTTCGCTTGGTGGGCGCGCGAGGAGCTCGCTCGGTCGCCCTCCGCGGCCGGCATCGGCTCGCGATCGCTCGCCATCGTCACGCTCTTCGCCACGGTGGTGTTCGCCCCCGTCGGGGCCTACTTCTTGGCTTTCGAGGCGGACTGGTCCTACGCGTATTTCATCGATACTCGGCGAATCCCCTCGGCGCTGCAGCTCGCACTGGTGCTGCTCGACGCCGTGTCAGTGCCCGTGGGCTTCGCCGTCGCCGCCTCCTACGCCAAGAGCCGCAAGTTGATTCCGCTTCTGACTTTGGCCATGCCCGCCGTCGGCACCGTGCTCGTGAGCGTCGCGGTGACCGCGGGCCGGCTCGGGATTCAGGCCTCTTATGCGCAATTTCACGGCGACTTCGGAACGCGGCCCGTCGCCGGGAGCTCGCTCGGCTACGCCCTCCTGTGGATGGACACGCTGCTTCTGCTCGGCGTGGTTTGGACGTCGCGCCAAGTTCAAAAGCTTTCGCCCCGGAACCTTCGAGGTTGACCGGGCGAGGCTCTCCGTCCACTCTCCGGCAAGATGGCCGATCAGCCGCTCCACTCCCTTCTCGAATTGGCTTCCGAGCTCGTTCTCCGCGCGCAGAAGGGTGGCGCCGACGTCGCGGAGGTCATCGCGCGCTCGGGCTCCGAGCTCTCGGTGCGGGTGAGGCTCGGCGAAACCGAGCTCGTCGAAGAAGCCGGTCATCGTTCGGTGGGAATGCGCGTGATGAAAGGCCAACGCGTCGCCCTCACCTTGACTTCGGACCTCACACCGGCCGGCATCGATCGCTTCATCGCCGACGCGCTCGAGCTCGCCAACCTCTCGCAAGAAGATCCGTTCGCGGGTCCCGCCGATCCCGAGGAAATTTCCAAGGGTCCGTTCCCCGATCTCGAGCTCTTCGACAGCGCCATGGGCGACCTCGACGCCGAGAAGGCCATCGCCATCGCGCGCACCGCCGAAGACGCGGCCCGCAAGTTCGACAAGCGCATCATCAACAGCGAGGGCGCTACCGTTTCACGCACCGACGGCACCATGGCGCTCGCCTTGTCGGGCGGATTTCGCGGCGGCTACCGCGGCTCGTACGCGTCGGTCTACGTGGTGCCGCTCGCCGACGACGACGGCGGCAAGAAGCGCCGCGGCTTCTACTACTCCGCCAAGCGATTCCTCGCGGAGCTCGAAGACCCTACCTTCATCGGCGCCGAAGCGGCGCGCCGCACGCTGCGCAAGCTCGGCGCCCGCAAGGTTCCCACATGCGAGGTCCCCGTGGTATTCGACCCCGAGGCCGCGCGTTCGATCATCGGCACGTTCGCCGGCTGCATCATGGGCGGTTCGATCTGGCGAAAGTCGAGCTACCTCGCCGGCCGTGAGGACACCGTCGTGGCGAGCCCCCTCATCACGCTGGTCGACGATCCGCACCTCGCGCGCGCTCCGGGATCGCGACCGTTCGACGGCGAAGGCTTGCTCGGCCGCAAAAATTCGGTCGTCGAACGCGGCGTCCTCAAGCTCTACCTCTGCGACAGCTACAGCGGCCGCAAGCTGAGCCGGCCGTCGACGGGCAACGCTTCCCGCGGCTCGGGCGGCGGCGTCGGCGCATCGACCACGAACTTCGTCTGCCAAGCCGGCGACCTCACCAACCAAGAGATCATCGCCAAGACGGAGCGCGGGCTCTACGTCACCGAGATGATGGGCTTCGGCTTCAACGCGGTCACGGGCGATTTCTCGCGCGGCGCCTCGGGCTTTTGGATCGAGAACGGCGAGCTCACGCATCCCGTGAGCGAGGTCACCATCTCGCAGAACCTCGACGAAATGCTGAAGCGCATCGACCTGGTCGGGAGCGATCTCGATTGGCGCAGCTCTACCGTCGCGCCGACGATCCGCATCGCATCGATGACCGTCGCCGGCGTGTAGCAGGCAAGGGCTAAAAGCGCCCTCGGGCCCACGCAGTCGGCAGTTGGTCTCGATTGCAAAAGGGCTCGCTCTAGCGCAATTGGAGCAGGCGCTCTGCTTTCGCGAGCGGCACGGGGGTACATGCGATCATCTAGGCACGCGCCTTTGTCTCGACACGTCCACAGGCTCGCCTTCGTGGGCCTCGCGGGTCTCGCCATCGGGTCCGCCTTGCAGAGCTGCGGGAGCCGCGCGGAATGGAGCATCTTCGAAGAAGGCAGGGGCGCCGCGGGCAACGCGTCGAACCCGGCGATCGTCGGGCGGCCCTCGTGCGCCAACGGCGGTTGTCCCAAGGGTTGGGTCTGCAGCGCCGGCCAGTGTCAGGCGCTCCTCGACATCGGAGGCACCAAAGGGGCCTACGGCGACGCCGGCTCCGGGTGCGTGAACCTCGACGTGGGATTCGAAGGCGAGACGCCGACCGTCGTCGTCCTGGTCGATCAGTCGGCGAGCATGGACGAATATTTTCCGTTGGGCCAAAGGCGCACGACGCGGTGGACGGTTCTCCGCGACGCGCTGCTCGACGAGGCCGCCGGCGCCGTCGCTCGCGTGGCCATGAGCGTGCGGCTCGGCCTCGCGCTCTACTCGAGCCACGGGGGAAGCGCAAACGGCGCCGTGTGTCCGGAGCTTATCCGCGTGCCCATCGCGATGAACAACTACGACGCCATCGCGCGGGCCTACCGCCAAGCTTCCGCGGCGGCCGACACTCCCACACCAGAGAGCATCACCGCTGTTGCCGAACAGCTCGCCAGCGAGCGAGGGCCCCGGTACATCCTCCTGGTGACCGACGGACTGCCCGATACCTGCGCCGACGCCGACGCCAACGGCGACGGCGTCGATCCCGCGCGACAGGCGGCTGCGAACCGCGCCTCGATCGCCGCGGCTCGCGCGGCCTATGCGAGCGGCGTCGGTCTCATCATCGTCGGAGTTTCGCCGGACATCGCCGAAAGCCATCTGCAAGACATGGCCAATGCTGGAGCGGGCAAAGACGAGACCCTGCGGGGCCCCGGCGCCGCGCGCTATTTCGTGGCCCAAGATAGCCAGGCCAAGCTCGCCGAACAGCTCACGGGGATCTTGGGTAGCGTGCGAACGTGTCTCTTCCACCTCGCCGGCGAGGTAACCCGCGGCCACGAAGCCGACGGGACGGTCACCCTCGACGGCGTGCGACTCGCGCCCGGCGATCCCGATGGGTATCGCCTCGTGTCGCCGCGTGACCTCGAAATCGTGGGGGCCGCGTGCGAGAAGATCAAAAGCGACGGCAGAGCCCTCTCCGTGAGCTTTCCGTGCGACGCGTTCTTCGTCGCGCGGTAGGCGATTTTCCAACGCAGAAACGCAGACTAGTGCCGCGCGGCGAAAATCCGGCCCCCAGATTCGAGAGCGTGGATACTTGCCATGCCGGCATGCCTGGATGCCAAGTCACGAACGACGGGGGGACCCCTTCCTGCTCACCTTCCCAATTTGGCATGCCAAATTGGGAACGATGGCGCGACCCTCCTAGTGCCGGGCGAAAGTCCGGCCCCCAGATTCGAGAGCGTGGAGACGCTGGTAGATCCGCAACCCGTGTGGAGATCTCCGCGAAACGAGACCGAATGCCGGCTTAACTAGTTCTCATCCAGAAACGCTGCAAATCTCGGCCTGAGAGGTGATCTTGGGTCGGAAGAGGACTTCGAGGACAGCGTGGGGGCGAGCAAGTAGCGCCTCACCCGGCAAGAACCGAATTCTGGCGACACGTGTACCTG
>DATEMX010000261.1:0-3989 GCA_035275365.1 Polyangiaceae bacterium
CGCGCGCCTTCGCCGCTGGGTGACGGGCGTCATCGCCGCGGCCGCCGTCGTCACCGTCATGGTGAGCGCCAGGGCGCTCATTGCCTATGCGCACCCGGCCCCTCCGGCTGACAACTCGCTGTCGATGTCGCGCCCGGTCGTCCCTTCGATCGCTGCCACCGACGAGCCCGCTGCCGTGGCTCCTGCTGCTGCGGCTCCTGCTGCCGAGCCCGCCATCGCGGCTTCCGCCTCGTCGGGCGGCCGCCCCGCGTTCGCTGCAAGCGCCGCTGCTTCTGCTCGAAGCGCCGTACCAACGCCCACGAAGCGCGAGGCACGCAAGCTCATCGAGCGCGGCCGCATGAAAGAGGGCATCGTAGCGGCTCGCGCAGCCGTCGGTGCCGATCCCACCGACGCCGAGACCTACCTGCTCCTCGGAGCGGCCCTTCAAGAGCTCGGCCAGTGGAAAGAATCGATGGCGATTTTCACGCAATGCGTCGCGACCGCTACGAACGGTCCCGTCGCCGAGTGCCGAGCTTTGCGAGGACGATAGCGCAGCGGTTTCTCGGCCGAGCGGCTCCGTGCTAGAAGCGAAGGGCAACGTGGAGGCCCTCTCGTGGACAAGCTCATCGGTCAGGTGCTGTTCCTCTTGGCGATTGGCCCGAATTTCATCGTGCTCGCCTACGGCCTCGTGCGCGGCACGCTGTTTCTAACGGGCGCAGCCCTCGCTGCCATGCCCGTACCAGCGCGCCGGCACCCCCACCCCGACGACGCGTTCCACCGCGTCGATTCCATCGCCACGCCGGCGTTCGAACAGATCTTCATGTTCATCGCCATTGCGCTCGTCCTCTTGGGGCTCCCCGCGGCACTCGCCGCGATCTTCCATTTCGCGCTCCCCCTCCTCGGCGACGGCTGGACGCGCTAATACGCTCCAGGGACGGTCGCCCCGAAACGAGCGAGCGCCTCGCCGGGGCGGCGGGGGCCGTCGGACGCCCAGTGGGCGCGGTACGCGTCGCGGACGACGAGCTCGGCTCTCTTGCCGCGCGGAGAGAAGCCCCACTCGGACTCCTGAGAGACGTCATTGGGATCGGCGTAGAATCGCCACACGAAAAAGCCCATGAATGAAGGCTCGTCGAGGAGCGGCGCCAAGAGCCCGCGATACGCCTCGGCTTGCGCGCGCTCGTCGACGACCACGTTCGTCATCTTGTCGGGCCACTCCCACGGGCGAACGGCGGGATCGCTGCGCGTCGTGTAGCCGAGCTCGGTGAAGACCACGGGCTTGTTCCATTTCGCCGCGAGGCGCTTGACCCGAAGGGCGACCGTATGACCACCCTTCAAGAGCTCGGGCAAGAGCGCGCCGCCCTGTTCGGCGAGCGGATAGAACGCGTTGATGCCGACGACATCGAGCGCCCCCAAGATGATCGTGTCGTCGACGTCGTCCCAGTTGGCTGAATAGGTAAGCGGCCCGGCGTACACACGCCGAACGTCGTCGATGATGGGAAAAAAGGACGACGCGTGGGCCGTCGTAAGCCAACTGCGGAGCTCGACGCCGACGCTCAGCATGTCGGCCTCTCCTTCGCGCGCGACCTCGGCCCAACCCACGAGGAAGGCGCGGTACGCGCCTTCCCATCGTCGCCAGGCCGCCGCCGACCCCGGTTCGATCTCGCCGCGCCACTCGCCGCTCTCGACCCAGAGGTGCGGCACCAGCATGACGCGGAGCCCGTTCTCGTGCGCTTGCCGCATGGCGGCGAGCACGCGCGTGCGGTTCTCGACGTAGGGCGATTCGAACGTCCAATCGATGCCCGACGGCGCGAGGTCGAGCACTCGGCCATAGGGCGTGATGCTCACCCACGTGGCACCGATGCGCGCGAGCTCCGCCATCGTGCGAGCGCAAGCGGACGAGCCGTACCCCTTGCCAGGATGTACGGCACTTTCGATGGGGCCCACCGTCATGCCCCGGATCGGCGTGGCTCTGTCCCATGCGGCCTGGCCGGTGTGCGAAAGCGCCACGACGAACAGCGCGCACGCCACCCCGAGCGCCGAGGCCCTCGTGGGCGCGCCCCACCCCCACGGCACCTCCGGCGCCGAACGAACCCCGCGCCAAGCCGGTTTGGACTTCGGGTAAGCGGCACTAGCCATTTCGGCCGAAAGGCAGTCGGCTATGGAGCGCGACGACGAAGCCGTCGTCGACGTCGCGGATGCGCGGCACGACGGCGTCGGCGCCCGCTTTCAGAAGCTCGGCTTCGGGATACGAATGCGCGACGGCGAGGCACGGCAGTCGAGCGCCTTTCGCGGCTTCGATGCCGGCGAGCGAATCTTCGATGACCAGCGCATTTCGAGCGGCGCTCTCTCCGATGCGCTCGGAGAGCGCCTTGATGCCGAGCTCGTAGCCCATCGGATCGGGCTTGCAGCGCGTGGTGTCTTCTGCGCTCACGACGAACGCAATGAGATCGCGCAGACCCATGCGATCGAGCGCGAACGCGATTTCGTCGCGGAGCGCACCCGAGACGATGGCCACGGGGCCCGCCTTGGCGCGGTCTTGCACGACTCTTTCGGCGCCTTCGAAGACGACGAGCGACCGGTTGGCCCGCTGCATGTAGAAGGGGCGCTTGGCTGCGGCCAGCGCGTTCACCTCGGTCTCCGTCGCCGATCGGCCCGCATCGATCAACATCGCCGAGAGCGCGCCGACGTCGTCGAAGCCGAGGTAGCGTTCGACGTATTGGGCGTCGGTGAAGAATACGCCCAGCGGATCGAGCACGTCGCGAAACGCGTCGCGATGCACCAGCTCGTCGTCCACCAAAACGCCGTTGAAATCGAAAATCGTCGCCGGAAACACGGCTCGATACGTAGCATAACTAGCCACTCGTGAGGGCCGAAGGTAACCTCTCGGCGTGACATCCGCGTCCTTGCCGCGCGAAGCGGACGTCGTCATCGTTGGGGGCGGGCCCGCGGGCCTCGCCACGGCGATCTATCTCTGCCATGCCGATCTTGAAATGCGGGGTCGCGTGGTCGTCGTCGAGAAGGAGCGCTACCCGCGCGACAAGTTCTGCGCGGGCGGCATCGGCGCGCGCGCAGATGCCGCCCTCGCCAAGATCGGCGTTATCGTCGACGTGCCGTCCGTGGCGATCGACGGTATCTCCCTCGCGCTCCCGGGGGGCACCCTTTGCGTGCGCGAGCGCGCCATCGGGCGTGTGATTCGTCGCGTCGAATACGACCACGCGCTGGCCCGGATCGCGCGCGAACGGGGCGTCGAGATCGTCGAGGGGGCCAAGGCAACCGCCATCCGCGTCGACGCGCGCAGCGTCGAGATCGAGACCACGGTCGGCGCTCTTCGGGGCCGAGTGCTCGTGGGCGCCGACGGCGTGGGGAGCCTCGTCCGGCGATCGTTAGGCCTTCCCGCGGGGGCGCTACGCGCGCAGGTCGTCGAGCTCGACACCGAAGAGGTGCCCGGCGATCCCGCGCGCGATCTGCTCCATTTCGACGCCGCCGACGCCAAGCTCACCGGCTATGCGTGGGACTTTCCGACACTGATCGACGGCAAGCCACTCATGTGCCGCGGCGTGTACCACTTGCGACTGGGAGACGACGACATCGACGTCCACGCCGTGCTTGCCGACCGACTCGCCGCGCGAGGGCTCGACATCGCGCGCTACAAGCTCAAGCGCTACGCGGAGCGCGGCTTCGAGCTTCACCGCCCCTACGCTTCGCCGAGGGTGATGCTGGTCGGTGAAGCTGCGGGCATCGACGGCCTCACGGGCGAAGGCATCGCGCAGGCGATCGGCTACGGCGCCTTCGCGGGTCCCTATCTCGCTGAAAAATTGGCCTCCGACGACCTTCGGTTCGCCGACTTCGCGTCGCGTCTCGGTCGCTCGACCGTCGGCGTCGAGCTCGGCGTGCGCACGCGCGTCTTGCGGCACTACTTCGGCGCGCGCCGAGACCTCATCGATCGCTTCCTCCTCGGCACGCCCCAGTTCTTGCGGGTCGGCATCCAACACTTCGCGGGCCGCCGGCTT
>DATEMX010000262.1:0-8805 GCA_035275365.1 Polyangiaceae bacterium
GCTCCGCCACTCGGCCGAGTGGCTCTCCTTTCTCAACGTCCTCCGGTACATCCCGTTTCGTGCCATCGCCGCCACCATCACGGCCATGTTCATGTCGTTCGTGCTCGCGCCCTGGTTCATCCGTGAGCTGCAGAAGAAACAGATCGGTCAAATCGTGCGCCAGGACGGTCCCGCTACGCACATGTCGAAGGCGGGCACGCCGACGATGGGCGGCGCGCTCATCTTGCTTTCGCTGCTGGTGCCGACCGTCTTGTGGGCCGATCCGACCAACGTCTTCATCTTGGCGGCGATGGCCATCACGGCAGGCTACGGCGTCATCGGGTACGTTGACGACTACCTGAAGCTGAAGCACCGAAAATCGGGGGGACTCAAGGGCCGCTGGAAGATCCTCTGGCAAGTCGTCATCGCTGGGGGCGTCATGGGCTACAGCTTCCTGGCGACGTCGAAGCTCCCGGCGGACTGGCTCGACATTCGGAATCACCTCTCGATCCCGTTCGTCGCGTTCTCCAAGCACCCCCTCGAGCTGCCGCTCTACGTTTACGTGCCGTTCGCGGTGTTCGTCGTCGTTGCCTGGTCGAACGCGGTGAACCTCACCGACGGGCTCGACGGGCTCGCCATCGGTCCCGTGATGATCACCTCGGGCACTTACCTCATCTGGTCGTACATCGCCGGCACCACCTTCCTCTTCAAGGTGGGGACGAAGATGGTGACGCTGCCGGCTTACCTCGACATCGCCCCCAACGCGGCGGGCGGCGAGCTCTCGGTCTTTTGCGGCGCGGTCATCGGCGCGGGCATCGGGTTCCTTTGGTACAACACCTACCCCGCGCAGGTCTTCATGGGCGACGTCGGCTCGCTCTCGCTCGGAGGCGGGCTCGGTACGCTCGCCGTCTTCACGAAGAACGAGCTCCTGTCGATCTTGCTCGGCGGGATCTTCTTCATCGAGACGCTGAGCGTCATCACGCAGGTCGTCTCCTTCAAGCTCACGGGCAAGCGTGTCTTCTTGATGGCGCCCATCCACCACCACTACGAAAAGAAGGGCTGGCCCGAGCCCAAGATCATCGTTCGCTTTTGGATCATTTCCATCCTGCTCGCTCTCGTGAGCCTCTCTTCGATGAAACTTCGCTGATGACCGTCATGGACCTAGCTCAGAAGACCGTCGTCATCGTCGGACTCGGCGATAGCGGCGTTGCCGCGTCCCTCCTCGCGCTCGCCAAGGGCGCCGCCCGCGTACGCGGAACCGACAGCTCACCCGAGGACAAGCTCTCGCCCGCGGCGCGGAGCCTCTCGAGCAAGGGCGTCCAGATCGTCACAGGCCGGCAAGACGCCGCCGTTTTCGAGGGCGCGTCGCTCGTCGTCGTGTCCCCCGGCGTGCCACCGATGGGTGTTCTCGATCAGGTACGAGCTCGTGGGGCCGAGGTCATCGGCGAGCTCGAGTTCGCCTCGAGGTTCGTCTCCGCGCCCGTCGTGGCCATCGGGGGAACGAACGGCAAGAGCACCACCACGGCGCTCGTCCACCACATGCTCGCCTCTGCCGGGAAAAAGGCCTTCGTAGGGGCCAACTTCGGGGTCCCGTTGTCGACCGCTGCCGCCGGCGCGACGTCGTTCGAAGCGCTCGTGCTCGAGGTGTCGAGCTTTCAGATGGAGCGGGCGCCCACGTTTCATCCGCAGGTGGCGGCGTTTCTCAACGTCACCGAGGATCACCTCGACCGTTACCCGAGCTTCGACGCTTACGTGGCGGCCAAGGGAAACATGTTCGTCAACCAAACGCCCGACGACGTGGCCGTCGTTCCCAAGGGCGACACGCGAGCGCTCCGCGAAGCCCATCGCGGCGAAGGGCGAACGGTGACCTTCGGTCCGGGAGGCGACGTCGGCCCCGACCAAGAAGGGACGGCGATCGTCGATCGCTTGCGCGAGCATCGCTACCCGATCGACGCCATTCGGCTGCGTGGCGCGCACAACATGCTCAATGTCGCCGCGGCCATTGCCTGCGCGTCCGAAGCCGGCGCCAAGCCCGAGGCCATCGCCCTGGCGCTTTCCAAGTTCGAGGGGCTCGCGCACCGCACGGCATTCGTTTCGGAGATCGCCGGCGTTCGGTACTACGACGACTCCAAGGGTACCAACGTGGGCGCCTCCGTTTCCGCGCTTCGAGGGCTCTCCGAGCCACGCGTCGTCCTCATCGCGGGGGGCCGCGACAAGCAGGGCACCTACGGTCCGCTCGTCCGAGAGCTCGCCAAGAAAGGTCGCGCGCTGGTCCTGATCGGCGAAGCTTCTGCTCGCATCGCCGAAGCCGCCGGCGGCGCCGTGACCACCGTGCGCGCGTCGACCATGGACGAAGCCGTGACCCTCGCCAAGAGCTTGGCCCGAGCTGGCGACGCCGTCCTCCTCAGCCCCGCGTGCTCGAGCTTCGACATGTTCAAAGACTACAAAGACCGCGGCGACGCCTTCGTTCGCGCGGTTCGCGCCGCGAAGGAGACCGGATGAAGGCACCCTCGCTCGCGCGCCCGATGTTCGGCAAACGCACGCCGGGCGGCCCCATCGATCCGGTGCTGGCCGCCGTCGTCATCGCGCTCATCGGCTTCGGTGTGGTGATGGTCTACAGCGCGAGCGCCATCGAGGCGACCATCCAATTGAAGGATCCGCAGTTTTACCTGAAGCGCCAAGTCTTCTACGCGGCCGTGGCGCTCGGCCTCATGTGGATCACGAGCCACATCGACTACCACCGCTACCGGCGGCACACCTATCCCATCCTCGCCGTCGTGACCGCGCTGCTCCTCATGTGTGTGCTCGGCCTCGGTCACGTGGGCGGCGGCGCGCGGCGGTGGCTCGCGCTCGGTCCCGTGCACATCCAACCCGCCGAGATGGCCAAGCTCGGCCTCGTCCTCTGGCTCTCGTATTCGCTCTCCAAGAAGGCCGACAAGATTCGGACCTTCCTCGTCGGCTTTCTGCCGCACCTCATCATGGCGGGGTTCTTGATGTTCCTCTGCCTGAAGCAACCGGATTTCGGCAGCGCCGTCGTGCTCCTGTTTCTCACGTTCACCATGCTGTTCGTCGCCGGCGCCAAGCTCGGCTACTTGCTCGGAGGGTCGATCGTCGGTGTGGTGGCCGGCGTGGGTCTCATCTTCTCGCGCTCGTATCGCGTGGCCCGCTACCTGGCGTGGCTCGATATGGACAAGCATCGACAAGACGTCGCCTACCAGCCGTTTCAATCGGTGATGAGCTTCGGTTCGGGCGGGGCCATCGGCCTCGGCTTGGGTCGCGGTTTGCAGGTGCTCTACCTCCCGGAGGCGCACAACGACTTCATCGCGGCCATCGTGGGCGAAGAGCTCGGGTTCGTGGGTGTGCTCGGCTTATGCGCGGCCTATTTGCTGCTCGTATCGCGTGGCGTGCGCATCGCGCTCTTGGCGAAGGACGACTACGGCAGTTTCATCGCCTTCGGAATCTCGACCATGTTCGGCGTGCAAGCGCTCGTGAATCTGGCGGTGGCGATGGCCATCTTACCGACCAAGGGCCTCACGCTGCCCTTCGTGAGCTACGGCGGTTCTTCGCTCTTGGTGAACGCCGTCGCCACGGGGATCTTGCTCAACGTGTCGCGGAGCCGCACCGACGCGCTCGAGCCCACCCCCGTCGTGTCGGAGACGATCGACGCGCCCGAGGCCAGCGCCGTGGTGATGTCGTCGGCCGAAGGGGGCATGTCGTGAGCGGCGGGCCCTTGCCGGTCGTTCTCCTCGCGGGCGGCGGGACGGGCGGGCACGTCTTTCCGATGGTCGCCGTGGCCGACGCGCTCCGCGCCGCGGCGGGAGTGCGCGTCGTCTACGTGGGCACCGCTCGCGGCATCGAAGCGCGCGTCGTGCCCGAGCGCGGCGACGAACTCGAGGTCCTCGACATTCTGCCCATCAAAGGGGGTGGTCCCAGGGGCGCGCTGCGCGGCATCGGCCGCGCCGCGGCGGCGCTGCCGCGGGCTCGAGCGTTGATCAAGCGCCTCTCGCCGCGCGCCGTGCTGGCGGTCGGTGGATACGCGGCCGGCCCGATGGGCCTCGCGGCGTGGTTTTCGCGCGTCCCCTTGGCCATTCTCGAACCGAACAGCGTGCTCGGCCTGTCCAACCGTTGGCTATCGCCATTCGTGCGCCGCGCGTACGTCGCGTTTCCGGGGATGGAGCGCAAGATGCGACGGGGCGTGGCCGTTCGTACCGGCGTGCCGCTTCGAGGAGCGTTCCGGCCGAGCCCCTACGCCCCGGAGGCGGATCGGTTGCGCGTCCTGGTGCTCGGCGGGAGCTCGGGAGCCAAGGCGCTCAACGAGGTGGTTCCGCGTGCCCTCGCCAAGGCTGCCCGTGAGGTTTCTGGGCTATCGGTCGTGCACCAGACGGGCCGAGATCGCGAGGCCTACGTCGCGCAACTCTACCGCGAGCTCGGAGCCCTCGGGCGAGCCAAGGTCGTGCCCTTTCTCGATGACATCGCCACCGAGCTCGCCCGCGCCGATCTCGTCATCGAGCGTTCCGGGGCGAGCTCCCTCGCCGAGCTCTGCGCGGTGGGGCGCCCTTCCATCTTGGTTCCTTTCCCGTTCGCCGCCGACGATCACCAACGGAAGAACGCCGAGGCGCTCGCCGAGAGCGGCGCCGCCGTGTGCCTCAAACAGAGCGACGCGACGGCGCTGCGCCTGGCCGCAGAAGTCGTCTCGCTCGCGCGCGACGAGGGACGCCGAGTGCGCATGGCCCAAGCGGCCCGCGATCAAGGGCGGCCCGACGCCGCGCGCGAGGTTGCGCTCGACCTGCTGAAGGTGGGCCATGTTTAGAGGACGCGTCAGGCACGTGCACTTCGTGGGGATCGGCGGCATCGGCATGAGCGGCCTCGCCGAGATTTTGCACACCCTCGAGTTCGACGTCTCCGGATCGGACCTCAAGGGCAACGACATCACCAAGCGGCTCGCCGAGCTCGGCGTTCGCATCGACGTAGGTCACCGGCGCGAGAACGTTCACAGCGCCGACGTCGTGGTCTTCTCGAGCGCCATCCAACAAGACAACCCGGAGATTCTCGAGGCGCGCGCGTGCGGCACGCCCGTCATCGGCCGTGCCGAGATGCTCGCCGAGTTGATGCGCGTGAAATACGGCGTGGCCATCGCCGGCTCGCACGGCAAGACGACCACCACGTCACTCGTTGCCACCGTGCTCCGCGCCGCGGGCCTCGATCCGACGGTCGTCGTGGGCGGCAAGATGGCCGCGCTCGGCTCCAACGCGCGGCTCGGCGCGGGCGATCTGCTGGTGGCCGAGGCCGACGAGAGCGACGGTTCGTTCTTGCGCCTCACACCCACCGTGGCGGTCGTGACGAACATCGATCCCGAGCACCTCGATCACTACGGCACGCATGAGAAGATCAAAGAGGCGTTCGTCGAGTTTGCAAGCCGAGTCCCTTTTTACGGCCTCGCGGTGATGTGCCTCGACCATCCTCACGTGCAAGACATCCTGCCCTCGGTGTCGAGGCGTCACGTGACCTACGGCATCTCCACGCAGGCCGATTATTGCGCCAAGGCCATCCAATACAACGGGCTCCTCACCTCCTTTCAGGCCTACAAGCGCGGCGAGTCGATGGGAGAGTTCGTCGTGAGCATGCCGGGCACGCACAACGTGCTCAATTGTCTCGCCGTCATCGCCGTGGCCGACGAGCTCGAAGTCCCCCTCGACGTCACCAAGCAAGCGCTCGCCACGTTCGGCGGCGTGGGCCGCCGCTTCTCCATCGTGGGCGAACATCGCGGCATCACGCTGGTCGACGACTACGGTCACCACCCGGCCGAAATCGAGGCCACCCTCGACGCCGCGCAACGGGCCTATGGCCGCCGCGTCGTCGTGGCCTTTCAGCCGCATCGCTTCACCCGAACGCGCGATCTCTTCGACGGGTTCTCTCGAGCGTTCAACAAGGCCGACGTCGTCATCGTCACCGACATCTACGCCGCCGGCGAGGCCCCCATACCCGGGATCACCGCGGGGCATTTGGCGCAGTCGATTCGCGAGCACGGCCACCACGACGTTACTTACGTCGCCGACAAGCGCGCCGTCGCCGACGAGCTCGAGCGGCGCGTCAAATCGGGGGACGTCGTCATCGCCCTCGGGGCCGGCGACATCAACGCATCGGTCCGCGAGTTGTCCGCTCGTCTCGCCAAGGGAGGCGCGTGATGCAGCGTTCATCGACCTATCCGCCGGCGCCTCCGCTCCCGCCCAACCGGCGGGTGAGGAAGGCGAAGGGCCCCCGGCCGGCCGCGGTGCTCCGAGAAGGCAGCGTCTCGCTGGAGATGCCGTCTTTCGGGGAGCTCGAGGGAGACGACCTCGAAGCGTCCTCGGCGCGGGCAGGGCGTTGGAAGGAGGGGCTGCGCGTCGGAGCGGGAGTTCTCTTGACCCTCGCCGCCGCGCTCGGGTGTGTTTGGGGCCTCTTGGAATACACCCGGACGAGCCCTCGGTTCGCCGTTCGCACGATTCAAGTGAACGGTAGCGCCCACCGATCGAGCGAAGACATTGCCCAGCGGGCTGGAGTGAGCATCGGTCGCAACATCTTCACGATCGATCTCGAGGCCGCGCGCGCGAACGTGCTGAACGACGCGTGGATCGAGCAGGCCAGCCTACGCCGCAGGCTGCCCTCGTCGGTGACGATCGACGTCGTCGAGCGGGAGGCCTACGCCCTCGTCGCCATCGGCCCCGATCTCTACCTCTCGACGCGCCAGGGCGAGCTCTTCAAGAAGCCGGAGCCCGGCGATCCCTACGATCTGCCGGTGGTGACCGGCGTGCGCGCGGCGGACGTCACCAAAGATCGCGCTCAGACGTTCGCCACCATCAAGCGCGCCCTCGATTTGGCGGCTGACTACGAGCACATCGGGCCCGCCAAGAATCTGCCCGTTCAAGAGATCCACCTCGCCGACGACGGCGGTCTCGTGCTTTCGGTGGGCAAAGACGCCATCGCCCTGCACCTCGGCAAGGGCCCGTACCGGCAGACGCTCGAGCAAGCGAGCCGTGTCCTCGCCGATCTGGTGAACCGCCGAGCCCAGGCGTCGGTCGTCTTCCTCGACAACGATGCCCACCCCGAGCGGGTGGTCGTGAGGATGCGATGAAAGCGTTCGCGAATTTCTCCAGGAATTTCTCGCAGAAATTTGGCCGTTCGCGGGTCGGCATGGCAGCGTCCGCCGAGTTGATGACGCTGGCTTCCTCGCGGAGACGCGGGACGGAGAACTCATGAAAGGGCGCTTGGAAACCTCGGAGATTGTCGTCGGGCTCGATATCGGGACCACCAAGGTGTCGGCCGTGGTCGGCGAGGTCGACTCCGACGGCATCACGGTTCTCGGTGTCGGCAACGTGCCCTGTCGCGGCCTGCGCAAGGGCGTCGTGTCCAACATCGACTGGACGGTTCGCTCGATTCGAGACGCCGTCGACGCCGCGCAGACCATGGCGGGCGTCGAGATCCGCACGGTGTACGCCGGCGTCGCGGGGAGCCACATCCGTTCCCAAGCCTCCGACGGCGTGGCCGCCATCGCCGGGGGCGAAGTGACCCGCGTCGATCTCGAGCGCGTGCTCGAAGGCGCGCGCGCCATCCCGGTCGACGCCGACCGGCAAATCCTCCACGTTTTGCCGCGCGAATACATCGTCGACAACCAAGACGGCATTCGCGATCCCATCGGCATGAGCGGTGTTCGCCTGCAGTCGCGGGTGAACCTCATCACGGCGGCCACTAGCTGCGTGCAGAACGTGATTCGCTGTGTCGAGCGGTGTGGTCTCACCGTGGCCGACGTCGTGCTCGAGCCCCTCGCCAGCGCCGAGGCGGTTCTCTCGGAAGACGAGAAAGAGATCGGCGTGGCCGTCATCGACATCGGCGGAGGGACCACCGATCTCTTGCTCTACGTCGACGGGGGCATTGCCCACACCAGCGTCATTCCCGTGGGTGGCAACAACGTGACCAACGACGTCGCCGCGGGGCTTCGGACCCCCATGGGTGAAGCCGAGCGCCTCAAACGCAATTTCGGGTGCGCGCTCGGCCGCATGGTGGCCGACGAAGAAGAGGTCGAGGTGCCGGGCGTCGGCGGTCACGCCCCGCGCAAGGCCGCCCGGCGCGTGCTCTCCGACATCATCGAGCCGCGCGTGGAGGAGATCTTCGCGCTCGTGCGCAAGCGTATCGAAGATACTGGCATGCTCGAGCAGCTCTCGGCGGGGGCGGTTCTCACGGGTGGCGCCGTCTTGCTCGAAGGCATGAGCGAGTTCGCCGAAGAGATCTTGGGCATGCCCGTCCGGCTCGGATACCCCGTGGGCATCAAGGGCATCACGCAGCTCGTCCAAGGCCCGCAGTTTGCCACGGGCGTGGGCCTCGTGAAGTTCGGCGCACAAGCGCTGGCGAACGCGCGCGAGCTCGGCTCGCAAGAGACGAGGCGGGCGCCTATGCGGCACACCTCCGAGGCCCCCCAAGAGGCAGAGATCGAAGCACCCAAGGCCAAGTTTTGGCAGTGGGTGCGAGCAGCTTTCTGAGAACGACGGACACGGAACCAAAGACGACGAGCGAAGAGGTTTTCACGGACCGGCCAAAAGAGGGAAGAGGCGCCCTCGGAAGGTCCGCACTAGTTCAACAAGACGAAGGATCCGGGAGGAGCACATGAGTTTCTCGATCGAGTTTGCCGACGAGACCCAAGAGTATCAGGCAAGAATCAAAGTGATCGGCTGCGGCGGCTCGGGCGGAAACGCTGTGAACGCCATGATGAGTTTCGGCCTCGAAGGGGTCGAATTCTGCGCGGTCAACACCGACGCCCAGGCCCTGAACGCCAACTCGGCGCCGCTCAAAATC
>DATEMX010000263.1:0-7942 GCA_035275365.1 Polyangiaceae bacterium
TGCGCACGCATCAGCATGAGCGCCTCGTTGGCGGTGACTCGAAAGAGCCAGGTGGAAAAGTTGGCGTCGCCGCGAAACGAGGCGAGCCGCCGCACGACCTGGAGCAGCGTGGCCTGCAAGAGGTCCCTCCGATCTTCGTCCGACACAGGGTAGCGGGTGAGCTGCCTTTCGACGTTCGGCCTTATCCTGACGATGAGCTCTTCGAGGGCCGCTCCTTCGCCGGCCTTGGCTCGAGCGATCAGGTTCGTGTCGCCAGGCATGATGCCTCGAGCAAGTGCAATAGAGGGGCCGCTTCCTTTTCGTATTCGCGGCGCCTTGCATGTGCGGCATGGTTACGATCGTCAAGTGCAGCGCGGGCCCGATCGCAATGGGGACGCAGCGACGAGCCTCCGTCCGCGCCAGTTGCGCCCATGGAGTTCCCACGAGGTGGTGCTAGGCTGCGCGCCCCATGAGGCCACAGAAGCCCTCGCCTGCCAGCGTCGCGCCCGCCGCCAGGAGCGCGGCCTTGCCGAGCCATCCGCTACCCGCGGGAATGCGCGATCTCCTGCCGTCCGAGGCGCTCCAACGCCGCAAGCTCGCGCGCCGACTGCTCGACCAGTATGCACTGCACGGGTTCGACCTCGTGACGCCCCCGGCGTTCGAGCTCGCCGACGTCCTCGAGCGCGGGCTAGGGGCGCTCGATCCGCGCGATGTGCTCCGCTTCGTCGATCCCGAGTCGGGCGAGATCGCGGCGCTCCGACCCGACGTCACGCCGCAGATCGCTCGCATGGCCGCCACGCGTTTGGCGGATCGGCCCATGCCCATGCGACTCTGCTACGAAGGGACGGTGCTCCGTCTTCGGCAGGAGCGCGCCCGCAAGCACCGCCAGATTCCCCAAACCGGCGTGGAGCTCCTCGGCGTGGGGCAGCCCGAAGGCGACATCGAGTTGATGGCGCTCGCCGCGGCGGCCACGCGAGCGGTCGGCCTCACCGATTTCGTGCTCGACCTCGGCCACGCCGACATCGCGCGTGCGCTGCTCAGCGATCTGCCGCGCGAGCTCGCCGGCGCGGTCCTCGACGCGCTCGCCCACAAAGACGCAGCCATTTTGGTCCACCTCATGAAGACGGCAATGGCGCCCGCTCCCGTGGCACGGGCGCTCGTTGAGCTGCCGAAGCTCCACGGCGATGCCTCGATTTGGAACGACGCCGAGAAGCTGCTGGCTCCTACGGCCGCCGCGGGCGCGTTGGCGGCGCTCCGCGATCTCTGGAACCGAGCCGCCGGCGAAGGCCTCGAGTCGATCTTGCGCGTCGATCTCGGCGAAGTGCGCGGTTTTGCCTACTACACGGGGGCCATCTTCCACATTTTCGCCGAAGGGCCTGGTGAGCCGATCGGCTCGGGCGGGCGCTACGACGACCTTCTCGGCCGCTTCGGGATGCCTATGCCGGCGGCGGGTTTCGCCTTGGACCTCGACAACCTATCGTGGGCGCTCCGCAGCCGGGGGGGGGACGAGCCGCTCGACGCCCGCGTCGTCGTGGCGCTCGGAAGGCGTTCGAACGCCGTTTGCCGCGAGCTCCGGAGCCGCGGGATTAGCTGTGTGATCGACGCCGGAACCTCGGCCGAGGCCTACGCGCGGGCCTGGGGTTTTTCGCACGTCCTTCGCGCGGGCGGGCCCACCGACGTCGAGCTTTTGGAGGTTTCGAGCGGCGCTTCTCGAGCACTTTTTGCGGCTTCCGAGGCCGAGCTAGGCTCTCGACTCGCGGAAACGCTCGGAACGCGATAAGTAGGGACCCGGTTCGGCCCCTGAGAGTGGCCAGGCACTCCGAGCCAAGAGGAGACGTGTGATGCCGACGGTAGTGATCGTGGGGGCGCAGTGGGGCGACGAAGGCAAAGGCAAGATCGTCGATTTCTACACCGAATCCGCCGATCTCGTGGTGCGCTACGCGGGCGGCCCCAACGCCGGGCATACGCTCGTCGTGGGCGACGACAAGCTCATCGTGCGTCTCATTCCGAGCGGCATCTTGCGCCCCCAAACGCGGTGCATCCTGGCGCAGGGCATGGTCATCGATCCGGCCGTGCTCGTGTCGGAGATGGACGAGCTCGACCGCCGCGGATTGGCTCCGGCCACGCGTCTCTTCGTGTCTGACCGCGCACACATGATTCTGCCGTACCACGTCACCATCGACGGCCTCCGCGAAGGATCGGGCAGCGGATCGCTCACGCTCGGGACCACGAAGCGAGGCATCGGACCTTGCTACGAAGACAAGGCCGCCCGGCGAGGGCTTCGCATGGGGCTCCTGCGCGATTTGAACAAGGCCGCGGAGGTCATCGAAAAAGCGCTTCACGCATGGGCTCCCACGCTGCGCGCGCTCGGGGCCGAGGTTCCGACGGTGGCTTCGATCGTCCTCTACCTCGGGCCTCTCGCGGCGCGCATCGCGCCTCAGCTGGCCGAAACCTCGCGCATGGTGAGCGACGCGATTGAGGCAAAAAAGAGCGTCTTGCTCGAGGGCGCGCAGGGAACGCTGCTCGACATCGACCACGGTACTTATCCCTACGTCACCTCGTCTTCGGCCTCGGCTGCGGGCGCGGCTGCGGGGGCCGGCGTCGGCCCGACGCGGATCGATGCGGTGGTCGGGATCACCAAGGCTTACGCCACGCGCGTCGGCAGCGGACCTTTCCCCACCGAGCTCTCCGACAAGACAGGCGACAGGCTGCGCGAGGACGGCGCCGAGTTTGGCTCGGTCACCGGCCGCCCGCGGCGCACCGGGTGGATCGATCTGCCCGCCATTCGCTACGCCGCGCGCGTCAACGGGCTCGACGGCCTCGCCGTCACCAAGCTCGACGTGCTGACGGGCCACCCCGAGCTCAAGGTGTGCGTCGCCTACGACACGCCAACCGGACGCACCGACGAGCTGCCCATCGACCTGCTCGACGAGCCCGGCGTCGTCACGCCGGTCTACGAGACGCTCGGCGGCTGGAACGAGCCCCTCGCCGGCGTGCGCTCGCGCGACGAGCTGCCCAAGGCGGCGCGGGAGTATCTGAAATTCCTCGAAGAGAAGACGCAGGTTCCCCTGTGGCTCATCTCGGTCGGCGCGCGCCGCACCGAGACGATCGTCATCACCAACCCGTTCGGCTGAGACCGGCGACCTCGGGTGCGCGGATCCGTGTGCCCGAGGCCGGCAGGCTTCACGGATGCTATGGTCTCGGGCGTGGGGCTCGCGTTCGTCCTCTTGCTGCAAGTCGCCGTCTCCAACGCGCGTGGCGGCATCCTAAGCTCGGCGGCACACGCTTCGGCGCGCCCCAGGGAGTGCGCGGCCTTGCCGTTTCGATCGTCGCTGCAATGGGCCACCAACGTGTGGGACGCCGCGCGCGATCCGAACCTCGCTCGATATTGTGATTTGCTCGGTCAGGGGTTCGCGCAGCTACCGTTCTCACCCGAGAACGCCAGAGCGACCGCCGACGGCGCCGACCGAATCGCGCCAGGGCACGCTGCGCCCTCGGTTCTTCGTGGGCGAGCGCTTTCTGCCGCCAAGCGCTACCGCGAAGCGTCGGTGGAATTTGCCCGCGCCCAGAGCCTCGACGCCCAGAGTCTCGACGACCCGGCGACGATGCAAGAGTGGGCGCGATCGCTGGCGCGCACCGGTCGCCGCGAAGAAGCCCTAGGTGTCTATCGCTTGCTGGGGCCGCGCCTTTCGCTCGTGCCGTCGCCCGACGAGCGCGAGCGGGCGTTCATCGAGGGCGCTGAGCTCGCGCTCGCGCTGGGCCCCGGCGCGCTCGACGACGCGGTCGCGTTTCTCGGGGAAGCGAGGCAAGTGGGGGTGTACGATCTCGAGTGGCGGGTTGGAACCGAGCTCGCGCTCGCCTACGAACGTCGCGACGACGGCGATCACGCGGCAGGCGTGCTCGTCGATCTCGCGCGCCGCTTTCGAAAAGGATGGAAACCCAAGGTGGGCGGCGATAGCCCCGAGGAGCTCGCGGCGTTGGCCTTCGGCATCGAAGGGATCGATCCCAAGCAGGCCCTCGACGGCTGGCAGCGGTATCTCGCCGCGGTGGGTCCACAGGCGCCGTGGGCCGAGCACGCGCGGCGGCATGTCGACGCCTTGCGGAAGAAGGGTAGGGGAGCATGACGGCGCACGGCGCAGGTTTCCGCGGGCGGGAGCGCCGCGCGAAGGGCATCGCGTCGCTCGTGGCGATGGTCGCGTGCGGCTTGGCGGTGCGAGCCCTGGCGGCCGGGCACGCGCCCACCCAATGGGACATCGCCCGCAATCCTGCGGTGAAAAGCGCTGAAGCAACGCACCGGCAAGTCGAGCTGTTGCTCATTACCGTGGAGCAGGTCGGCTCGCACTCGCTCGTCGGCAAGGAGAAGCTCTTGCAGGCGATGCTGCTGCTCGACGAGGCAAAGGCCGACGTTTCGCCCGACGTAAGGCTCCGGCTCGACTTCGGCGTGGTGGCCTCCGATCTCGGCGACGACAAACGTGCCGCCCCCGTGCTCGAGAGCGCGCTGGCCGAGGCGCCCGAAGGGCCGGTCGCCGTGCGAGCGTGGTTTTCGCTGGGGGTCAGCTACACGCGCCTAGGTCGACCCGACGACGAGATTCGCGCCTGGGACGAGTTTCTCCGGCGAGAAACCCACGTGCCGCACCGAGCCGACGCTCTCTCGAACCGCGCCGAGGCGCTCATGCTCACGGGCCGGCTCCCCGCTGCCATCGCCGACTATCGCGCGTCGATCGGACTCCACCCGGACGACGTCATGGCCCACTGGGGTCTCGCCGTCGCGCTCGATCGCAACGGCGATACGCTCGGCGCCATGGCCGAGGCGAGGGCCGCCATCACCTACGATCCGCTCGATCAGAAGATGACGAGCGACAGCGTCTTCTTCGTGCCGAGCTACGAGCTCTATTGGTACGAGGGCGTGGGCGCGATGGCCCGAGCCCAGCAAGTCGACGATGCGGCGACGGCCGTCCTCTGGTGGGAGACGGCCGTCAGCAAGTGGATGGAATACATCGCCGTCTCCGCGCTCGACGACAAGTGGCTCCCGCTGGCCCGCGCCCACCAGGCCTCGTCTCAGCGCGAGCTCGATCGGGCCAAGAAGCGCGCGGCCAAATCGCCTAAGAAAGCATGGCGCGGCGCGCCTTTGCCCTGAACGCCCCCCGCTCCGCGCGGGGGGCTACGCCGCGTCGTGGACGGGAGGCGGAGTGCTGCGGAAACGGAGGATCTGGCTGACCTCTTCGGCGTCGGCAACGGCGTGGAACACGGGGACCAGCCCGTTCTCGATGTCGCGCTCGCCGAAGGCGCCGCTGGCCGCGACCGCGCGCGCTCGAGGTCCGTCGAGGACGAGGAAGATATCGTGCAGACCGCTTTGGCCGGGTGAATCGATGACATCGACGATGCGCGCGCGATCGAGGCAGAGCTCTTCGTGCCCCCGCTGGATGAGCACTCGCCGATCGGTGATGAGGTAGCGGGTTTGGCCGACCAGCTGCGCCGGACGAACGAGCGCGACGTAGCCGAGACCGGTGGCAACGCAGGCCAAGAGCACCGCGGTGAGCACGACCGCGGTGACGAGGGAGATGAAGGCGGGCGAGCGGGTGGACAAGCCTGCCGCGAGGATGTGCTTGGCCGCGGGGACGGCCGATCGCAGCTCGCGCACGAGCGCGAAGGCGACGAGCACGCCGATGCCGGCCGTCAGCAGCTGCCGCGTGTCGACGGGAATCCATTTTCTCCAGCTCGAGATCGGCTTGGCCGACCAAAGGACGCGCTCGCCTTCGTCGAGCCTTTGCGAAAGGGGCCGGTGTCCGTCGCCGGCGCCGCCCGATGCCGGAACCCCGCGGATGATGGACCAGAGGCGATCGGGCCCCATGACGCCCGGCATCAACAGCGACAAGCGGCGACGAAGCGCACCCGTGGGGACGGCGCGCACGAGCTCGAGATCTCCCAAACCAGGGATGCTCGGATGCCAGTGGATGCGGGCATAGCTGATGGCGCTGCGGTCGATGGTGCGACGGATCCGCCCGCGCTTCCACATCACGTGCTTTTCGGTCACGATGTACTCGACCTCGGACCGCCAAACGGCGGGGCCGTAGCGGAGCGCGACCGAGAGGGTGGCGCTCCAGCAGGCAAAGAGGACGAGGGGACCCACCGGGGCGTGGATGGCCGTGGCGAGGAGGATGGCAAAGGCGAGAGCGATGGCCGCGACGATGGCCATGACCAGCGCTCCGATGCAGTAGCCGGTCGGGACGGTGACGATCTTGGGGCGACCAGCCCACTCGATGCGATCGCCGAAAAGCGAATCTCGCGCCAAAGTCAGAAACCTCCTCCGGAACCGCTGTCCTTCCTCGTCGGCGAATCGCTGCTCGGTGCCGAGCTGCTCAAGCTTCTGAAGACAAGACTCCCATTCATTAAGGTGTGTCGAGCAACCCATTTCGGCCAACGGATTTCGAAAAAGGTCAGGGCGTCTTGGGGCCGAAACGAAGCTCCTCCCCCGCCGCGATAGGGTGAACGACCTTGAAATGGGGGACCGACAACACTCAGGAGAAACGTAAAACGTTCACATTCAACCGCCTGGATCTACGAAGATAATTTCAACCCGATCGCTCCGTGCCTTTTCGCGCGCGACCGAGGGATCGAGGGCCGGGTGGGCGCTCCCCGCTCCTTCGACGACGATGCGTTCGCTCTTCGCGCCCGCTTCCGAGAGGACCTTGGCGATGGTCTCACCGCGCACCTTGTCGGCCGATTCTTTCGCTGCCGGTCCTTTGGTCGCCGGCCCAGCCTCATGGACGACGACCTGGACGGGAAACTCGGGGTGCGCCTGGGCGACGCGGCCGAGGGCCTCGACCCGTTGGCGTCCTTCGCGGGTGAGGTCCGCTTGGGCGAACAGGCCGCGAAGCGTCACGACGACGCCGCGATCGTCGCGAACGGGCGAAAGAACGCTATCGCCCGCTGCGCCCATGGCCGAGAGCTCCGACAAGAGTTGGTCTGCCTTGCCGAGGCTCGAGGCAGCCGCAGCGGCGCGCCGAGAAGCGGTGAGCGCGGCGAGGCACTGCGCTCGCGTCCGCATGGCGGCGTCGATGGGAGCGGGGCGCGTGGTGAGGCGCTGCTCGAGCTCCTCGACGGCGGCCTGTGCGCGGGTGAGCACCGGAAGATCGGCGGAGACGAGGCGCGCGGCGCCACAGAGCAAACGTGCGTCGAGCGCGAGCGAGCGAGCCGAGGCGAGGCGTGCGACTTCGCGAGCGGCGTCGGCCGAGCCCGAGGGGACCGTGGGCGCGGCGTCTTTGATGACCTTGATGCGAAGCTCGAGATCGTCGGCCTGTGCGGCAACGCGTTTCTGCTCGCCCTCGGTCTGCGACAGCGCTTGCTCGGCTTGCCTCAGCGCGAGGCGGGCGCGGTTGGCCGTTTGGTTCGCGGAGGCGACCCGCCCGAGGACGAGCGCGTGCTGGTAAGCGGCGAGCGCTCGCTCCGCGAGGATTTGCGCGCTCGGCAAGTCGCCGCTTTGGTAGGCGGCCTCCGAGTCTTTGCGGATTTTCTCGGCGTGAGCGAACGCCTCGGGAGCCAGCGACGCGGCTGTTTGGCCGGCGGCGGCTTGGCGAACGCCGTCGGCTTCCGCCATGGCGGCGGGCCGGGGCGGGCGCGAGCAGCCTGCGGCGAGGAGGAGTCCCAGCGAACCGAGCAAGAGCTTCTTCATCGTGCGTCCTTGGGTCGGGCGCTCGGGCTCGTCGCCGGAGCTTTGGTCGCCTTCGCGCGCGGGGGCGGGGCGGTGGGAAAGAGGCCGCCGTCGGCCGAAAGCTTTTCGAGCTCCGCTTCGGCGCGCCCGCGCCGCCCAATGGCTTCTTCGAGCAGCGCACGAGAGCGCTCGGCCTGAACGCCGGCATCGGCCGCCGCCGCCGACAGCGCACCGGCGTCGGCCTCCGCGGCGTTGGCGCGCGCGAGATCGCGGGCTGTCTCGGCCCACTCGCGGGCCAAACCTTCGAGCTGA
>DATEMX010000264.1:0-5295 GCA_035275365.1 Polyangiaceae bacterium
AGCCCCGCGAAGGTCGATTCGCCTTGGATGCTCGAGTAAATCTCGTGAACGACGAGCGTATCTTCTTTCACGGCGGCCTCCTTATGATCTGGCCGCGGCCCCTTCGCAACCACTTACTAGCGCGGCCTAGCACTACTGGGTCAGATCCTCACTACCAGATCGTTGGATCGGAGTAGCCATAGGCCCACTCAAGTACTGATCGGATAGGCAGAACTGGCCATCGGCGAAGCCGAAGAGGCGAGGTCTTGCGGCGACTCCGTTTCGCAAACCACTTCCGACGGCTTCGCCATATCGTCGAGTGGGTACGCGCGCAAGCGCCGATCGCGATCTGACAGCGCCAAGATCCGACCAGTAGTGCTAGCGGGCGCGGCTCCGCTCGGGCACCGGGCGCGATCGAAGAGGCACCGAGAATTCGCCGCAGTGGTAAGAGTGAAAGAGCGCGAATGAAAGCCGAGGAACGACGTCTCGCAGAATCGCGCGATCGAATCGCCCATTGGAAGCGCTGGGGCCCCTATCTGAGCGAGCGCGCCTGGGGAACGGTCCGCGAGGATTACAGCAAGGATGGCACGGCGTGGGAATATTCCGCACGACCACGCGCGTTCTCGCGCGTTTCGCTGGAACGAAGACGGCATCGCGGGCATCTGCGACCGCCATCAGAGAATCTGCTTCGCGCTCGCGCTCTACAACGGTCACGACCCCATCCTGAAAGAGCGGATGTTCGGGCTCGCCGGCAACGAGGGCAACCACGGCGAGGACGTGAAGGAGTGCTACTTCTACCTCGACAGCACGCCGACGCATTCCTTCATGCGGTACCTCTACAAGTATCCGCACCGCGCCTTTCCCTACGAGGAACTGGTGCGAGAAACCGCGCGCCGCTCGCGCGCCGAGCGCGAGTACGATCTCCTCGATACCGGCATCTTCGACGAAGATCGCTACTTCGACGTGTTCGTCGAGTACGCCAAGGCCGGCGTGGAGGACATCCTCGTGCGCATCACCGCGCACAACCGTGGTAGCGAGCCGGCCGAGCTCCACCTCTTGCCCACCATCTGGTTTCGCAACACATGGTCGTGGGGTGGCGACGTGCATCGTCCGCATATGCAGGGGCAGTGTGATCCAGAGGGTCGCGTCACGCGAATTTGCCTGGAAGAGCCGACGTACGGCGCTCGCTTTCTCTATTTCGAACCGGGCGCCGAGGTTCTCTTCACCGAGAACGAGACCAACAACGCGCGGCTGTTCGGCACCGACAACGCGTCTCCTTCGGCGAAAGACGGCATCAACGACGCCATCGTCGGCAAGCGGACGGACACCGTGAACCTGACGCCACAAGGAACGAAGGCAGCGATCGGGCACCGCCGCGTCATCGGCGGGGGGGCATCGTTCGAAATGAGGCTCCGGCTCAGCGAGCGAGATTTGTCGCAAGTCGAAGCGTTCGAAGGCTTCGATCGAGTCTTCGCCGAGCGCCAGCGCGAAGCCGACGAGTTCTACGCCGACGTCACACCAGAGAACCTCTCTGACGACGCGCGCAACGTCATGCGCCAGGCGTTCGCCGGGCTCCTTTGGTCGAAGCAGTTCTATCACTACGCCGTGCGCGATTGGATGCGCGGCGACGAGGCGTCAGCTCCGCCGCCGGCCGAACGGCTGTCGGGCCGCAACCGAGATTGGGGGCACCTCTACAACGCCGACATCCTCTCGATGCCCGACAAGTGGGAGTACCCTTGGTATGCCGCTTGGGACCTCGCCTTTCACTGCTTGCCCATCGCGCTCGTCGACGCCGAGTTCGCCAAGGAGCAGCTGCTCTTGCTCCTGCGCGAATGGTACATGCACCCGAACGGTCAGATTCCGGCCTACGAGTGGGCCTTCGGCGACGTCAACCCGCCCGTGCACGCCTGGGCCGCGCTCAGGGTCTACAAGATCGAGAAGAAGCGCCGTGGCGTGGGTGACCGCAATTTCTTGGAGCGGATTTTCCACAAGCTGATGCTCAATTTCACCTGGTGGGTGAACCGAAAGGACGAAAAAGGCCGTAACGTCTTTCAAGGCGGCTTTCTCGGACTCGACAACATCGGCATCTTCGATCGCAGCGCGCCGCTGCCGACCGGCGGGTTCATCGAACAGTCCGACGGCACCAGCTGGATGGCGATGTATTGCCTCAACATGCTCGCCATCGCCCTCGAGCTCGCCAGCGAATCGAGCGTCTACGAAGACGTGGCAAGCAAGTTCTGGGAGCACTTCGTTTACATTGCCCACGCCTTGAACACGCTCGGCCTGTGGGACGAAGAGGACGGCCTCTACTACGACGTGCTGCACACCCCCGACGGTCGCCACAGGGCTCTCAAGGTAAGGTCGATGGTCGGCCTCATTCCGCTCTTCGCCGTCGAAACGCTGGAGGGCGAACTATTGGAAAAGCTGCCCGCCTTCGGGCGGCGGTTCCGATGGTTTCTCGAAAATCGCCCCGATCTCGTCGACGATTGCGCCGACATGAACGCCAAGGGTCAAGGCGGGCGCCGCCTCCTGGCCGTCGCCGACGAGAAAAAGCTGAGGCGCGTCCTTGCGGTGATGCTCGACGAGTCCGAGTTCCTGTCGCCCTACGGAATTCGCGGGCTCTCGCGGGTCCATGCGACCCGCCCCTATCGCCTCCTCGTCGACGGCAAAGAACATCGCGTCGACTACGAACCGGCCGAATCGAAGAGCGGCCTCTTCGGCGGCAACTCCAACTGGCGCGGCCCCGTCTGGTTTCCGGTCAACTACCTCATGGTGGAGGCGCTTCAGAAGTTCCATCACTTCTTCGGCGACGGCTTCAAAGTGGAGTTTCCCACCGGTTCGGGGGTCTACGCGACGCTCGCCGAGGTGGCGGCGGAGCTCTCGCGCCGCCTCACCCGCATCTTCTTGCGCGACGCGTCGGGTCGCCGGCCGGCCTTCGGTGACGAGTCTCGCTTCCAAACGGATCCCCATTTCAAAGACCTCCTTTGGTTCCACGAATATTTCCACGGAGACGACGGTACGGGGATCGGGGCCAGCCATCAGACAGGCTGGACCGGCCTCGTCGCCAAGTTGCTCCAGCAGAGCGGCGAATAGATAACCCGGGCTTGCCTCCCGTCGGGAGATGCTGTCCTCTCCTTGCATAGAGGGGCAAGCCGTCGCAGCCTTTGCCGCTCCAAAGGAGACCCGTTCGATGCCGATCAAGATCCAGTTGGCCGCACAATCCCCCGTCGCCCTCTCGGCCGACGTGATCGCGCTCGTCGTTCCCGCCGGAGCGAACGCGAAGCAAGAGCCGCTCGCCTCCATCGACAAAGCGCTCAGTGGCGCGCTCACCAAGGCCATGTTGCGCGAAGATTTCACCGGCAAGAAAGACCAAGTCGTCGATTTGCTGGGCGGCGCGCTTCCGTGCGGCAAGGTGATTTTGCTCGGCGCGGGCCAAAAGGGCCAGATCACGAACGCCGACTGGCGGTCGCTCAGCGCGCGGGCCGCGCGGGCCGCCAACACCGCAAAAGCGACCTCCTTGGCGCTCGGCCTCGTCGATGGTTTTGCTCCCGAGAAACTCCGTTTCGTCGCCGAGGGGCTCGTTCTCGGCGAATATCGCTTCAACAAATATCTCACCGGCGAGCGGCGCCCGAAGGCCGAGCTCGGCACGGTCACCGTCGCGCTCGGAGCCAAAGCGCGGATCGGCAAGGCCCACCAGGCAGCCATCGAGCTCGGCACGCGAATCGGTAGCGCCGTCACCTTGACGCGCGATTTGGTCAACGAGCCGCCCAACGAGCTGTTTCCGGCGCGCCTCGCGAGCGAAGCCCAACGCATGGCCAAAGAGAATGGTCTCAAGTGCCAAGTGTTCGACAAAAAGGAGATCGAGAAGCGCGGCATGAAGCTCCTCATCGCCGTCGGTCAGGGGAGCGCCAACGAGCCGCGCTTCGTGCATTTGAGCTACGTGCCGCCGAAACCCCGCAAAAAGCTCGTCTTCGTGGGCAAGGGCCTCACCTTCGATTCGGGCGGGCTATGCATCAAGCCGGCGCCGGGAATGGGCGAGATGAAGAGCGACATGGCGGGAGCCGCCAACGTCGTAGGTTTGCTCGCCGCGTGCGCGGCGCTCAAACCTTCGGTCGAGGTCCACGGCATCATCGCCTCGGCCGAAAACATGCCCGACGGCTTGGCCTACCGTCCGGGCGACGTCTTCGGTTCGCTCGACGGCAAGACGGTCGAAATCATCAACACCGACGCCGAGGGGCGGCTCGTCCTCGCCGACGCGCTGGCTTACGCGCGCGCGCTCTCTCCCGACGTTCTCGTCGACAACGCCACCCTCACGGGAGCGTGCGTCGTCGCGCTCGGCAAGACGTGCTCGGGCTTCTACTCCAATAGCGAAAGGCTCTCCGCGCAGTTTGCCAGCGCCGCCAAAGAGGCCGGCGAGCAGTTCTGGCGCCTTCCGCTGCTCGAAGACCTGAAAGATCAGCTGAAAAGCGATATCGCCGATCTCAAGCACACCGGCGATCGTTGGGGAGGCTCGATCTCCGCGGCGCTCTTTCTTCGCGAGTTCATCGGGAAATGCGATTGGATTCACGCCGACATCGCGGGTCCGGCCTTGGGCGATCGCGCGACGTCGTTTTATTCGAAAGGTGGCACGGGTCACGGAGTGCTCACGTTCCTGCGCTTCGTAGAGCAGCAGAGCGCCAAGTGACGACGCTCACGCCCCAAGCGCGGCTCGAGAAGCGGATCGCGCGGGACATGTCCCGCGCGATCGACGACTTTCAGATGATCGCCGAAGGCGACCGCATTCTCGTGGCGGTTTCGGGCGGCAAAGACAGCTACACGATGCATCACTTGCTCACGTCGCTCTCCGCCCGCGCCCCCATCCACTTCTCGCTCTTGGCGGTCAACATCGACCAGGGGCATCCCGGCTACCCGGGCCACGTGCTCACTGAATACATGGCGCAGAACGGCCACGATTTTCGGATGGTCCACGAGGACACCTACAGCATCGTGACCGACAAGGTGCCCGAAGGAAAAACGTACTGTTCCCTCTGCTCGAGGCTCCGCCGCGGCATCCTCTATCGGCTCGCGAGCGAGCTCGGTTGCAACAAGATCGCGCTCGGCCATCACCGCGACGACATCCTGGTGACGCTCCTTCTCAACTTCTTCTTCTCGGGCCAGCTCAAGGCGATGCCTCCCAAGCTCGTCTCCGACGACGGCGCTCACGTCGTCATTCGACCTCTCGCCTATTGCGCCGAGGAAGACATCCGCGCCTATTCCGAGTTTCACCAATTTCCGATCTTGCCCTGTGATCTCTGCGGTTCGCAGGACAACCTCCAG
>DATEMX010000265.1:0-2221 GCA_035275365.1 Polyangiaceae bacterium
TGGTTTCAGCGAGCTTCGGGCAGCTTCTACGATGTCTTCCGCGGCTTCGCGGGCTGGCTCTGCCGTGAAAATCGCGTAGAGGTGTCCGAAGGCGGTGTGGCGCCCGACCGGCACCGTGCACGCGGCGTAAGCGACCAGCGCGCAACACGCGAGGCCGAAGAGACGCCGAACGAGACCGAGGAACATGCGCCCTAGCGTAGTGAAGCGCGTCGAATCGAACGAGTTTTTGGAGAGGATGGGTCAGCGCCGCCGACGATTTTCGGGGGTAACGACCCCCGTTCGACACAGCCCGCCAGTCGGTCATCGAGAACTACACGGGCGACGACTGACACTACTGCGGGGGATTTCTCGCTACCAGATCGATCGTCGGAGCCGCCATAACCCGACGAAACCTGACCTGACAGGCACATTTTTCGCTGCGGCGAAGCAAGGCTTTTGGGGCTTTCGCGGCCATTCTTGCTTGAACGACGTAGCGCGGATCTCCGGCGGCAGTGTCGGGCCAAAATGCCGCTTCGATGACACCTCGAAAACACGTCGAACGAAACGAGTCTCCCGAGAAACGGAGAGATTATGCTCCTGATTCGCTCGATTTCATGCCTCGCGCTGGCGGTGGTGATCGGCTGCGCCCCCTCTCGTGGGTCGCGTGCGCCGACCCCGAGCGCTCCCTCCCCGAGGGCGTCGGAGGCGTCGGAGGACGCACGCTTCGTTGGGACCGGCTTGATCGGCCCCGACGTGCCCCATTGGCCGATGTTCCGCCATGACGCCTTGCGAACGGGTCGTAACGGTGTGGCGAGGACATCGCCCCCTGCCCTGAAATGGAGGTTCGCCACGCGCGGCGAGATTTGGTCGTCGGCCGCCATCGGCATCGACGGCACGGTTTATTTCGGTTCGCTCGACCGGCGCGTGTATGCCGTCGCCGAAGACGGCAAGCTCCGATGGGTTTACGAGACGTTCGGTCCCATTTGGTCGTCGCCCGCAATCGCCGGCGACGGCACGCTCTACGCCGGCAGCATCGACAAAAACCTCTATGCGATTCGCGACGGCCTCGTGAAATGGAGCGTCTCGCTCGGCAACTGCGCGTTCTCGTCGCCGCTTCTCACGCGCGAAGGCGTCGTTTACATTGGCTCGAACGATCGACACCTTCACGCTATCGGCCACGATGGCGTGGTTCGATTTTCGGCGGCGATGAGCGGCGGCATCTCATCTTCAGCCTCGCTCGGCACCGACGGACTCGTGATCGTGGGCACCGACGCGCGATCGCTCGTCGCGGTGCGAGCCGACGGCGGCATTGCCTGGGAATACCCCACCGGAGGGCCCGTGCGCGCGTCGCCCGCCGTGGGACCCGACGGCACGATCTACGTGGGCTCCGATGACGGCGTGCTCTACGCCATCACCAAGAACGGCCGCTTGAAATGGCGTGCGTCGGCGTCGAGCGCCATCCACTCGTCACCCGCGCTCGGCAAAGACGGCGCCGTGTTCGTCGGCTCCGAAGACGCTCACCTCTATGCCTTCAACGCGGACGGCTCACTGCGCTGGGCGTTCCAAGCGAGCGGTGCAGTGAACTCGTCACCCGCGCTCGCCGCCGACGGAACGCTCTACTTCGGCGCGAGCGACGGCACGCTCTACGCACTCGACGCAGGTGGCCGGGTGACTTGGTCGTTCAAGACCGAAGGGGGCATCGAAGCTTCGCCTGCGCTCGGCCTGAACGGCGAGATCGTCGTCGGCTCGCGCGACGGCACGATGTACACGTTTCGCTGAGGTGCCGAGCTCTCCGACGGAGATTTCGGCCCCCCTGGCCATGCTCGACTGCCCGCCTGCTTATGCATCCAGTCCGGTGATGAGCTACGCTGACGCCATGGAACCGCTCCGAGCTCGGGTACGCAACGGTCGACTCTTCCTTGACGAGCCGACAGATCTGGCCGAGGGAAGCATCGTCCCACTCGAGATCACCGACGGCTGGGACGACCTCGATGACGAGGAACGGGCGGCCTTGCACCGAGAATTGGCAGCATCGATCTCCGAAAGAAAAGCTGGGGCACCGACTTTCGATGCGGCGGAAGTGCTCGCGGAGTTGAGCGCTCGAGGAAAGTGAAGCTTCGGATCTCCGGCCGCGCGTCCACGAGAATACGCCGCGAAGACGAGTGGTGGCGTCGGGAGCGGCCGACCGCACCAGACTTGTTCAAGGAGGAGCTGGCGATCGCGTTCGAGCGCATCTTGCGAG
>DATEMX010000266.1:0-2077 GCA_035275365.1 Polyangiaceae bacterium
CGCCCCGCCTCGGTATAGGCGGGCGTGGGGACGTTCTTGGGCTTCGGCTTGACGACGGGATCGTCGCAGGTGTCGGGTTTGGGCGCGAGCGCTAGCGGCTTCTTCACGACCTTCTCGAGCGGTGCGGGCCTTGTTCCGGCGCCCGGTTGGCTCGCGGGAACGGCGAGCCCAGGTCCCGTGCCGCCCGAGAGCGATAGCCCGAAGTCGGCGAGGCCGTCGAGCGAACCGCCTCCCGCGGCCGCAGGGTTCGAGCTCGGTGGCGGCGGCGCTGCCTCCGGCTCCGCCTTCGCGGACGCGGGTGCGGCTTTGGCCTTCTGCGTGGCGCGGGGCGGCGGCTCCTTCGGTGGAGGCGGCGGCGCTTCGGCGGGTTTCGGCGGGTCGGGCTTCTTCTTCGCCTCGCTCATGGTGATGCTCGTGGCCGCGCGCGCGAGCGGACGCTTGATCTGCCCGAGACCGATGGCCAAGCCCAGGTGGGCAACGATACTGATTGCGAAAAGCGCCCCGCGGCTCACGACGGCTCCTACTTGGAACGCTCCACGTTGACGGCGAACTTGGTGATGCCTTCGACCTTGGCGAGATCGATGACGTGGACGACCTCCCCGTGGGAGACGTCTTTGTCGGCCGACACGACGAGGCTCACCTCGCTCGAGGCGGCGTAGGCCGCCTTGAGCTTGCTCACGAGGGCGGCCTCGTCGACGTTCTGGTTGTTGAAGAGCGTCTTGTGATCGCGGCTGATGGTGACGGCCGCGGTCGAGTTCACGGCCTCGTCCGACGTGGCCGTCTTGGGCAACTGCACCTTCATGCTCTGCGAAACGATGTACGTAGCCGAGACCATCATGATGACCAAAAGAACGAGCACGACGTCGACCATGGGCGTGACGTTGATGCCCACGATACCGCCGCGTTTGCGGCCCGATGCAGCGGTGCCTGCCACGGCTTACTCCGCCACCAAGACGCCGGCGCTCGGCCGATCCCGGGTCTCGATACGCGTGTCGTTATGGACGACGCCATTTTCGTGTCCGAGAATCGCGGCGTGGCGTGGAGCTCGCGAAGCCGCGTCGCGCTGGTAGTCGCGGGCTCTGATGAACGTCGTCAAGAGTTTGCCGAGCGCGTGCACGCCGGTCTCGATCTCGTCCACCTTCTTCTGGATGAGGTTGAAGATGACGACCGCGGGGAGCGCTACGAAGAGCCCCACGCCGGTGGCGACCAGCGCCTCGGCGATGCCCGCCATGACGTTGCCCATCGCGCCTTGGTTCTTGCCCGCGTCGCCGAGCTGGTGGAACGCCTCGATGACGCCGATGACGGTCCCCAGGAGCCCTACGAAGGGCGCGTTGTTGCCGAGCGTACCGAGCAAGTTGAGGCTTCGTTCGAGCTCTTTTTTTGTACGCGCCAGCTCGGCTTCGATCGCGTCGCCCACCGCCTCGGGACCGCCGCTGACCCACCACAGCGCAGCCCGCACGACGCGCGCTTCCAGGGAAGGGCTTCGGTTCAGGAGCTTCTCGACGCCGGGCAGGTTCTCGGCCACGAGCGCGTCGGCGATCTCGCGCTGAAGAACATCGATGTCGTCTTTGTGCTTTCGGAAGAACAGCCAGCGCTCCAAGGCCGCCGTGAGCGACACCACCGAGAGCACGAGGAGCAGATAGAGGACCCAGGTGCTCCCGAGGAGAGCGACTTTGAGCAAGCGTTCGACGATCACGACCCTGTACTCCAATAAGACGACATCATGTCCATTAAGTTATCATATTCTACCAGTGGAGGAAGTTCTTTTTTACTACCTAGTGCCGCGCGGCGAAAATCCGGCCCCCCAGATTCGAGAGCGTGGATACTTGCCATGCCGGTATGCTTGGATGCCAAGTCACGAACGACGAGGGGGGACCCCTTCCTGCTTCACTTCCCAATTTGGCATGCCAAATTGGGGCGATGGCGCGATCCTCCTAGGAAGAAGCGGCCCGTCTGCGCAACTAACGACACACACGACAGCCTGCCGCGTTTCATCTGGCGCGGGTGGGTCGTCCGCCCGTGGGGAACTAGCCCCCGCCCCGCCGGGGCTTCGCCCGGAACAGGCCCCACCCCCACG
>DATEMX010000267.1:0-8884 GCA_035275365.1 Polyangiaceae bacterium
TCTCCGCCAAATAGAGCCCTTTCCAAACGTAGGCGCGACCGGTCCCGAGAGCGCCGGCACCGCCGGCTTCGAGCTTGCGAGGCGCCGACGACAAGGGATCGCTGTCGGCGATGACCCGCTTCGTGAACATCGAATACGCCCCCTCGGACGACGCGAACTGCGACAGGTAGATCTCGACCGACCCCGGCGAGCCCGCGCCGTCGATGTAGCGAATGTGCACGACGCGCTTCAAACCGAAGCCCTTGTAGACGTCGCACTCGCCGTCGAACGCTTCGGTGCAAATGGCGTCCATCGAGAGCTTGCCGCCCTCGCCGAAGACCCTCGTCTCCCCGTTGGGATCGATGCAATAGCCGCCCGCTTGGCGCGGAAAGAATGCCGCGCTCGCGGCATCGGTGACCTGACCTCCGCCGCTGACGCAAGCACCCGGCTTCGGGGCGCTCTCGACGGGAGGCGGGGCTGACCCCTGTGAAGCCGCCGCGTTGTCTTTGCAACCCGCCAGGGCGACACACGTGAGCGCGAGAGAGCCGATGAAGGTGCGACGCATGCCCGTTAGTACGGCAACGCGGCGATCCGGGCAACTCCTCGACCATGGGCCGCCGCACGAACCTTTTTGCAGGGCGCCGCAAATCATTGCTCCACCGGGCGGGGTCAGCAACGTGAAATCGCTGCAAGAATCGACACTCGCCTCCAGCGACCTCAGGCACGGTGCTTGCTGATGATCGGGAGGTGCTGCTCCGTTCGCGATCGCCAAGAGGCTTCACGCTGCTCGAGCTCATGATCGTCGTCGTGATGATCGGCATCATCGTCACCCTCAGCGTCCCTGCCATCTCGAGCCAGCTTCGCGAAAGGCGCGCCAACCAAGCCGCGCACGAGATCGCCCTCATTTTCCGCCAGGCCAGGGCCAGAGCGATGGGCCGCGGCGCGGCCGTGATGGTGCGCTTCGATTCGGCCGTCGTCTCGCAGGGCACCGTCGAGCTCCGCGAAGCGCGCGACCCTACGAGCAACGACGCGTTCACCCAACGCTGCATCGATCGCCCCGTCACCAGCTGCCAAGGGACGACGTGGGACACGAGCAGCCTCAATAACCACCTCGTCACGTCGTTCGATCCGAGCGGCACGAACACGGGCGTCTATCACAATGTTCAGCTCAAGTTCATGGGGCCCGACCAGCTCGACGCCGGCACCGCCGTCGACGTCTGCTTTTCGCCTCTCGGTCGCCCTTTTTGGCGCAAAGCCCACACGGGAACGTTCGAGGCCATGAACGTCGTGCCCTACGTCGAGGTGAGCCCCATCGACGGCATGGGGCGCACGCGCAACGTGCTCGTCCTTCCAACCGGCGCGTCGAGGCTCGCGCTATGACGACGCCGCGCCGCGCCCCGCGCGGCTACACGGTCATCGAGGTGATGATCGCCCTCACGCTGCTCGCCATCGGAACGACGGGCGTCATCGCCATGCAGAAGGCGACGGCCGTCGGCAATCGCGACGCCAAGAACCTCGTCATCGCCAACCAAATCGCGCGCACGTGGATGGAACGCCTTCGCGCCGACGCGCTCCAATGGAACCACCCCTCCCCGCTCCGCACCGATCCCGATCTCGCCGACACGCGCTGGCTCAACAACAACATCACGGGCCAGTGGTTTCGGCCCGCCGACGACGTGAAAGGATCGCCCACGTTCGACGCTCTCGGCAACGACGTGCGCGACGTCAACTCCGCCAACGGCGTCTTTTGTACGAACGTTCGCCTCACGTGGCTCTACGGCCCAGAGAGCGCCCCCCCACCCTATCTCGTCCGCACCGAGGTTCGCGTGTATTGGCTTCGCGACGGCGGAGGCGGCGTCGTCGAAGCGGGCAAACCGCTCTGCCCTACCAACCCGACCCTCGCGCTCGTATCGCCGGCCGTGCAGGCCTACCACTTCGTCTACGTCACCAGCGCGATCGCGCAGAACATGGCCCGATGAAGACGTCGTTTGCGCCCCGCTCGCGCTCGCTCGCGTGCACGCACCGGCGCGCCTTCACGCTCATCGAGCTTCTCGTCGCCATCACCGCTGGGCTCTTCGTGGCCATGGGCGCCTTCGCGCTCGCCAAGCAAGGGTCTCGTTTCTTTCAACAAGAAGCGCGCATCGCCAACGCGCAGTTCGCGGCCACGCTCGGCTTCGATCGCCTGCGGGCCGACATCGCGCGCGCCGGGTTCATGACCACGCCGAACATCCGCCGCGATCCGCTCTTCTGCGGCGCCATCGACAACAACTGGCCGGCGGGCATGGCGTCGCTCGCGGCCATTCGCATCTTGCCGGCGCTCCCTGCCGACGTGCAAGACCCCGGCAACGGCCTCGCTCCTCAGCAAATCACGATGTCGGGCAGCTACGGGTCGGCCGAGACTTTCCCCATCCGCACGGTGACCGCCGACAATTCTAAATTTCAGGTCTATTTGCAGCCGAACAACGGCGCCATGGTCCGCGCGTCGAACGGCGCGCCGGAGGGCGGCGCTCCTTTGGCCGACATCTTCAAGGCGGGCCGCATGCTCCGCATTCTCGACACCATGGGGCACTACGAGTTCGGGGCCATCGAGAGCTTCGGCCTCAATGCCTCCAGCCAAATGGTGATCACGCTGAAGGGCAACCCGCCCATCGCCTTTCGGAGCAGCGGCAACTGCGGCATCGAAGGGCTCGGCGTGGGCATGCAGGCCAACGTCGTCAACTGGATCCGGTACGAAATCCGAAACCTCAAGGCGGCCCCCCCCGCCGGCTACGCGCCGCTCTTCGGCGAAGCCGGCGCGCCCGGCGACCAAACGCGCCTCGACTTGGTCCGCGTCGAGGTCGACACCGACGGCGTGGAGATCGCCGACTCGCTCGAGCTCGTCGCGGAGTACGCCATCGATCTCAAGTTTGCGCTCGGGGTCGTCTCTGCCTACGCGACGCCCGGCGATCCGGCCTTCACGCAATACCCGCTCGACGATCCGCACATCACCGACTACGCGTACCTCGTCACCGGCGCCTCCGCGGCCAACGCCATCGGACCGCACCGCATTCGCTCCGTGCGCGCGCGCTTCGCCGTGCGCTCGAAAGAGATCGATCGGGCCGGTGGAGTGACCATGCCCGCGGGATCGCCGGCAGGCGCGCTCTTCCGGTACGGCGTCGGCGCCGACGGCGGCTTCGCGCGGGCGCGCACACTGGTGGCCGACATTGCCCTCCCCAACCTGGCAGGCATCCCGTGGCAATGAAACCCTCGCTCACCTCAGTGCCGTTTGGCCAAAGTCTGGTCAGACTTTGGCCAAACCCGCGCTCCGCGCGCAGGCGGCTTCGCCGCCCGGCACTATCCCTTGGTCTACGGGGGCTTCGCCCCCGCCCCGCCGGGGCAAGCCCGGAAGGGCTCCGCCCACCTCCCTTCGGGAGGCCCACCCCCACGGCACCTCCGGCGCCGATCTTCGCCACGCTCTTAGGTCCTGATCTCTGCCCGGACTTCGGCCAAGCGGCACTCGCAGTCGCCGAAAGGCACCGACATCGCGGCGAGCGCGGCGCCGCCATCTTCATCGTGGTGATGGTGCTCACCATGCTCACCGCCATCGGCGTGTTCGCCATCCGCGCATCGGGCATGGCCGGAGCGGCCTCCGGTTACGATCGCCAGAACACGCAGAACCACTACGTGGGCGAATATGGCTTGCTCGGTGCGGTGGCCGAGCTGTCGACCACGCGTCGCAGCGCATACATCGGCAAGATGAACGGCGGCAACGTTTGCGTCGCCAACAAAGGCGTCGCAGGTTTGCCCTGCTTTCCGCTCTTCGCCAAACAGATCGAGGACACCGTCTCCGGCAACTTCAGCGGGCGCCCGCTCTTCGAACAATCGTCGGCCGACGGCGGCGCGGCGCTCGTGCCTGGAAGTCTAGGGCCGGCCCCGCTCACCGGCGATTTTCTCGTCGAAATGACGGATCCCGGGCAAGTTGGTCTGCCGGTGGCTGGGTCTGACGTGGGCGGCGGCGCCGTCAAGCTGCGCTACTTGCAGATCACGCTCACCTCGGTCGGTCAAGTGCGGCCCGCGGGCAGCCTCGCCTGTACGCCCGCAAACGCAGGAATTGCCGGCAACGAGACCAGCCGAGCGTTCGTGGTCGTCGGGCCGTTGCCGTGAAGAAGGAGCATTGTCGCATGTCGTCACCAACCATCGTCCAGTCCACCACGCGTCGTCGCTTGCGCTCGTGGAGGGCCGCCGCTCGCGTGGGGGCCCTCGCGTCGGTCTTCCTCGGGGGCGAGGCGATGGCCCAGCTCGATACCAATCCGCCGCTGCAGAACGTCATGCTCTTGGTCGACACCTCCGGCTCGATGGCCTTCGCCAACGACGGCTCCAAGGTGAGGTGCGCCGAGGTCGACGCGACCTTGGCCGAAGAACCCAAGGGAACCTCGCAGAAAGACCGCTGGACTCAGCTCGTCGAGGTGCTCACGGGCGACGTGCAGGGCTTCAACTGCTACGCGCAAGATCGCGCGTCGGCCGCGTTTCACGACGAGTTCGCGATGAACGGCAACGACTCGTACGACTTCAACTACCACGTCCCCTACCACCGCATCCTGTCGGGCGCCGCGTCGAGCAACTCGTGCACCATCGCGCCGGGCATCTTGCCGGCGAGCCCGCTCGCTTGGGGAACGACGCCCTTCCGCTACCACACCACGTTCTCGCCCGCAGCGGCGTGCACCAACTTCCAACAAGCCCAAACCGGACTGCTCGACAGCTACCGCGATCGCGTTCGCTTCGGCCTCATGACGTTCGACACGTCGGTCGACGCGGGGACGGGCATTTCGGGGTCGTCGAGCGCCGACTACGCGACGGGCAACGCCGGCACGTGGAGCTATTTTCTCAATTGGCGAGGCAACGCCGACTGCAACAGCAACGCGAGCTGCGCCAAGGGTCGGCCCGCCGGGTGCGCCACGACGACGCCCCTCGAAGTGGGCGCGCGCAACGCCGGCGCTCCGCCGTGGGAGGGCCGCATGGTCCCCTTCGGGCCCCCTTCGGCCGCCTTGGCCGCCATGCAAACGAACAACGACCACATTCAGCAGGTGCTGCTGTCCGTCCGGCCGTTCGGAGCAACGCCCATCAACGGGCTGCTCAGCGACGCCCGCGATTTTTTCCGATCCGACGTCGACGACGACTACGTCAACGGCGGCACCTGCAGCGCCACCGGCGCGGGCGACGGCTGCTTCGGCCCGAAGCGCGACAAATTCGTCTCCCAAGGCTGCCGCAAGAACTTCATCATCTTGCTCACCGACGGCGAACCCAACTTGGACCTCCGGCCACACTGCGAAGGCACCGCCAATGGCCACGACGGCATTTGTCCCTATACCGACAAGTCGTTCGAAATCGTGCGTTCTCTCGCGCACCCTTCGAGCGGCGCCGATCCCATCTTGACGTTCGTCGTGGGGTTCGCCGTCTCCAACGTCGACGCAGGGCAGCCTACGCCCGTCGACTGCAGCGCCATCTCGTCGAGCGGCAGCACGTTCGACCCCTCCAACCTGTGCGGGCCGGGGCACGATCCCAAGCTCAACGCGTGCTGCACGCTCGCGCAGATCGCCTTCGAGGGCGGCACGAACAACGCCTATTTCGCGACCGACGCGACGACGCTTCGCAGCGCACTGTCGGACATCCTGCGGCGACTCTACCCCGCCGTGTCGACCCGCACGATGCCGGTGTTCGCACAATCGGCGGCCTCCGCGAACGGCGGCGCTTTCACGTTCACGTCGGCCTTCGACACGACCAACCCCGACATCTGGGGCGGGCAGCTCACCCGCAAGCGCACGAAGTGCTTGCCCACGCCCGGCCCGGGCGGATCGACGATCCTCGAGGCCACCGACGTCCCCCAGAAGGCCGAAGAGGGCGACTTCTTCACCGACAACCTCAACGCCACCGACAGCTCCCACCCGCGCAACTTCTACACCGTCGTCGCCGACGACGTCGGCGGTAGCCGCTTTTCGGAGCGCTCGATAAGGCCGAGCACCACCTTCGCGTCGAACCCCGACGGCGTCGGAACGGCGTCCGGCACGGCGGTGAAGGGGACGCTCTCCGACTTCGCGGCGCAGGTGCCCGCCGCCGCCATGAACGTGACCCAGAGCGCGTGCACGGCGCCCACCGTAGCCTCGGCCGACGCGTGCGCCAGCCGCTTCATGCAGTGGGAGCTCGGCGCCGACGTCGGCACGGGCCGCGTGCGCAAGAACCGGCTCGGCGCCATTTATCACTCGGTGCCGGCGATCGTCACGGCGCCGAACGAATTCCTCCGCGACGAGTCGTACCAGCAATACGCCCTCGCCCAAGCGAAGCGTCCCCCCATCCTCTACACGGGGACGACCGACGGGCAGCTCCACGCGTTCAAGGTCGGCGGTTACAGCACCGCCGACACCGATCAGGTCGAGGTCAAGGCGAACAACGAGCTCTGGTCGTTCCTGCCGCCCGCGGTGCTGCCTCGCATCGCCGCGCAATACCCGGACATTCAACAGGTCATTCTCGACGGCGCGCCCGTCGTGAAAGACGTCGTCTTCGAGCGAACGTCGGCCCATGCGAAGAGCGGCGGCGCGGCGGCGCTGTGGTACTCGGTCCTCGTCTCGAGCTTCGGCAGCGGCGGCACGGGTTACTTCGCTCTCGACATCACGAACCCGGTGCCCAAGTCGGGCGACGCCAACACGGGGCCCAAGCTATTGTGGCAACTGACGACCGACGGCGCCGGCAACCGCCTCTTCGGCAAGCGAGGCGGCACGCCCGCCATCGCCACGCTGTTCTTTACGCCCATCGGCAGCAGCGATCCGCCCAAAGAGATCGCCGTCGCCATCTTGCCGGGCGGCGAGAGCGACGGCCCCATCGCGGGATCGTGCGATCAAGCGGCCACCGCCGAGCTCGCCGAGCTCGTCGATCCCGCCTACCCGCCCCGACCGAAGGTTCGCTGCTGGGCCGAAGACGCGGCGAGGTCGCTCACCGTCGTGCGCCTCGACAACGGCGAGATCGTGCGAAGCTTCCGCGCGACGCGCGACACGCCCAACATCGCGGCGCTCCTCACGCGATCGCGTACGGCGTTGAACGTCTACACGCAGCTCAACGCGCCCATCTCAGGACAGCCTGTCGTGTACCCCGCGATCACGGGCGCCGTCTCCGATCGCGGCTACGTCGGCGATCGCGACGGAATGTTGTGGCGCCTCGACTTCGCGTCGACCGACCCCCGTGAATGGTCGATGAAGCTCTTCTTCGACGCCTATTCGAAGGTCGACGGCGATCCTTCGCAGCGCGGTCAACCGATCGCCACCGCGCCCGTGCTCTCGGTCGATCGCTTGGCCAACGTGACCATCGCGTTCTCGACGGGCGACCAAGAGACGTTCTTGCCGCAGGGCGCTGACAACGCCTTTCTAGCGGCCAGCAACATGAAAAATTACCTTTTCTCGCTGATCGAGAAGCCGAACGGGACCAAGGTGAGGTCCGAAGCGCAGTGGTTCGACCCCAACTTGACGGGCGGAAAACGGGTCTCCGGGCCGCTGTCGCTCTTCGAGTCGACCCTCTTCTTTACGACCTACACGCCCGCCACGAGCGCTAGCGACGTCTGTCAGTCGGGGCAGTCGCGCCTCTGCTTTCTTCACTACATCGAGCCGAAGGTCCGCGACACCACGGGCACCGGCGACCCTACGAAAGGCGGCAAGCCGGTCGACCCGTTCGAGGCGGGCGCCCTCACCACCGCCATCGATCCGAACGACCCGAACTACGACGGATGCACCGATTTCGAAACGGCTCCGGGCGTCCCGAGCCGCGCCATCGTGTTCGGCGCCGGCATCACGCAAACACCCACGTGCAGCGCCGACGCGACCTACAACGACCCGTACCTCGGGCAGGCGCAGGGGAGCATCGCCACGAACATCACGCCTGGCTCGTTCAAGCTCGTCGTGCAACAGGGCGGAACGAGCAGCACGGGCACCGTCCCAACTCGAACGTTCAATCTCAAGCAACCCGTCGCGAGCACCCGCATCGACTCGTGGGCGGCCGTCGTCGAATGAACCGCGCGAAGCAGAGCGCCCTCGGCCGGGCAGGCGCGCTGCTCCTCTCGCTCGTCATGGCCGGCTGCGAGCGCCAAGAACCAGCGCCGCCCGAAGCGCCTCCGGTCGTCGCCAGCAGCACCGCGCCCGATCGGCTCTTGCCCGACGAGCTCGCCGAAGGGACATCGCGAATCTTCGGCCTGGCCGTTCCTCGCAAGATGACCGTCGAACGCATGTTCTCGAACTCGGGCACGGCGCGCGGTCCCATCGGCGCGCCGGCGCTCGCCGCTTATGTGCGAAGGCGCGTCGATTCGATTGGCGTCGAGATCGGCGCGGTTCACACGGTTTTTCCGAAGGCGCATGTGAAGGGCGAAGACCCCAAAAAGCTCGTGCGCATCGAAATCCTCCTGAGCGAAGACGGCACGACGCTGCTGTCTTTGACCGACATCACCCCTCCGCAGGTCCCCGAAGGCCTCTCCGAGGAAGAGCGATGGAAACGGGCGGGCGTCGTGCCCGGAAAACGCGCCGCCCCGAAGGCGCTCTAGAACACCGAACGGTCAAGACCGTTCGGTGTTCTAGGGCGTGTCCCTGAATTCTGGTACCCGTAAACGTGCCCGTGCCCGTGCCCGTACACGAAGGTGAGCAACATCTGCGAGGAGGAGCCGATAGGACGGTGTGGAGCTGGATCACGAGAAACTGGATGTGTATCGTCTATCGTTGGAATTCCTTGTATTTGCGAACGATGTGATCGAGAAGCTGCCGCGAGGACGCAGCCACTTGGCTGACCAGTTGACGCGGGCCTCGACGTCGATCGTCTTGAACCTTGCCGAAGGCGCGGGCAAACACTCACGGCCCGACAAGCGGCGCTACTACCTGACGGCGAGAGGCTCAGCGAC
>DATEMX010000268.1:0-2207 GCA_035275365.1 Polyangiaceae bacterium
TACGCGGCGGCCGGTCGCTTCTTCGCCAGCGTATTCGTCAAGGACGCCAACGGGGCGTTCAACCGCTCCAAGACGTTCGCGCACGTCGTCCACTATCCGATCGCGGATAAGCCGCCCGCAACGTCGGCGCCCATCGTCTACGACAAGGCGAGAAACCGCGTCTACAGCGTCAACCAAGACAACGATTCGATCGCTTCGATCGATCCGATGGCGCTGAAGAAGGTCGGCGAGCTCCCCGTCTACCAGCACCCCGAAGCCATCGCGCTCGCGCCCGACGGCAAGCTGTGGGTCCTTCATAGCGACGACTACGCTGTCGCCATCGTCGACCCCGACAAGTTCACCATCGAGCGCGGCTTCCGCTTGCCCTACGTTTCGCAGCCCATCGGCCTGGCCATGAGCCCCACCGGCGACGCGGCCTACGTGACCCTGATGGCGACGGGGAAGTTGCTCAAGCTCGATCCTCGAACGGGGCAAACGCTGGGCGAGCTCGACGTCGGGCCCAAGCCGCGCGGCGTGGCGGTTTCGTCGGACGGCAAGAGCGTCTATGTCACGCGCTTCATCTCGCCGGAAGAAGCCGGCGAGGTCGTCGAGGTCGACGGCACTTCGTTCAACGCAACGAAGCGCCTGCCTCTCATGCTCGACACCACCACCGACGACACCGATCAAAAGGGCCGTGGCCTGCCGAACTATCTGTTCTCGGTCGTGCTCACGCCCGATGGCCGGCAAGCGTGGGTGCCGGCGAAGAAAGACGACATCGTTCGCGGCAAGTTCCGCGAGAACAACCCGCTCAATCAGGACAACATCGTCCGCCCGATGATGTCGATCCTCGATCGCGCCACGGGGTCGGAGCTGGTCGACAGCCGCATCGACTTCGACGATCGTGCCCTCTCGTCGCACGTCGAGTTCAGCCCGCTCGGCGACCTGGCGTTCGTGACGCTGACCGGATCGAATCGGATCGACGTGCGCAAGACCTACACCGGCGAGCTCATCACCGGCCTGCTGAGCGCGGGTCTCGCGCCACGTGGGACGGCGCTCGGGCCCGACGGACGGCTGTTCGTGCAAGGTTCGCTGAGCCGCGATGTGGTGGTGTTCGACGTCGCGCCCGTCCTCGACGGGTCCGATCCGCGATCCATCGAGCTCGCGCGCATCTCCACGGTGGCAAAAGAGAAGTTTTCCACTGAGGTTTTGTTGGGCAAGCAGATCTTCTACAACGCCGAAGACAAGCGCATGAGCACGCAGGGCTACTTGAGCTGCGCCGTTTGTCACTTCGACGGATTCGAAGACGGCCGGGTGTGGGACTTCACCGACCGCGGCGAGGGGCTCCGCAACACCACGTCGCTCTTGGGGCGGCGAGGCATGGGGATGGGGCGCGTGCACTGGAGCGGCAACTTCGACGAAATTCAAGACTTCGAGAACGAGATCCGAGCGCTCTTCAACGGCTCCGGTTTTCTCACCAATGAAGTTTTCAACTCCGGCACGGTGAAAGACCCCCTGGGTCAGCCGAAGAAGGGCCTCGATAAGAACCTCGATGCGCTCGCTGCGTTCGTCAGTGCGCTCGACCACGTCAACCCGAGCCCCTATCGGAACCGCGACGGCACGATGACCGCGGACGCCCTCCAGGGGCGTAACCTCTTCGGAAGGCTCGGCTGCGATTTCTGCCATGAAGGCAACGACCTCACCGACAGCGAGCGAAGCATGTTGCACGACGTGGGCACGCTGAAACCGGGGTCGGGCGGGCGCTCGGGCGGGCCGCTCACGGGGATCGACACGCCGACCCTCCTCGGCGTGTGGGAGACCGCGCCTTACTTGCACGACGGAACGGCGGCGACGCTGCGCGACGTGCTGACGACCGACAACCCGAACGACGAGCATGCCTTCGCGAGCTCCCTCACGTCCGAGCAGATCGACCAACTGGTGAGTTACATGCGGCAGCTCGACAACGGCTTGCCCGCGAGTCGACTCCCGTTCGAGCCCAATCCCCTGGCCGACGCGGGATCGGACGCGGATATCCCGCTGGGCATTGTCCCTGGCGCGGGCGCCATGAAGGGGCGCTGCACCTGCTCGTTGCCGGGCCGGGGTGGTCCCGACCGCGGTTTCGCGTTGTGGGCCGCGCTCCCGCTCCTCGCCTGGGCATGGCGCCGCCGAAATTCGAACCGCTCCGCGAAGGCCGAACGAGGTGACCGATGAGGCGCGCGCTCTCGTCGCTC
>DATEMX010000269.1:0-5888 GCA_035275365.1 Polyangiaceae bacterium
GGCGTACGCTGTACGACGCAATGATGGGCGGTGAGCACGAGGCTGTTCGTGATGAGCGTTCCCGAACAACCGACTCCCTTGCTCACCACGTGCACGACGGCTTCATCGGGCATCGACACCGCGATGGGCGGGCTGAGGCTCCACGGCCGATGTTCTTCGATTCTTTGGATGGCCGCTGGTTTGAGCTCCGGGGCGTGAGCGCGGCCGCATCCCGATGCCTCGAGGGCAGCTACCATCAATGCTGCGCCATACCAGAGCTTCAAGTCAGTGCCACTTCCAACACCATAAGCTTGGCCTATTTCACGCCACTCCGCCGTTCGGACAAGCATTCTCCCGAAGGCGCAGGAACCGGACTTGTCGGACCTTCTCCCACCTGGCCGATTTCCTGACGGAAATTGCGAGGCTACGAGACGACGCGGTGCGGCTAGGTCCTAAGCGCTGCTGTCGTCGTAGGTCAAAACGAGATCGTCGCGATGGACGACGACGACGTCGGCGGGGCCGCGAAGCGCGGCGAGATCTTCGGTGCGCTTGCCCGCGATGGCGGCCGTCTCCGACGCTCCGAGGCGCGCGAGGCCCCGCCCGATCTCGCGACCTTCGTGCGTGAGCAGCGTGACGGCGTCGCCCGCGCCGAAGTCGCCGCGAACGCCGAGCACGCCGACGGGGAGTAGGCTCGTGCCGTTTTGCACGATGGCGAGGGCCGCTCCGCCGTCGAGCAAAATGGCGCCGCGAGGGCGAAGCGTGAAGGCGATCCAATGCTTGCGCGCTTGAATGCGTTGCGGGTGGGGGACGAACAGCGTGCCCACGTCTTCACCGGCCAAGATGGCGGCGATGGCGCCGGGCTGGCGTGCGTTGCCGACGACGACGGTAGCGCCCGCGAGCATGCCGCGCCGAGCGGCTTCGAGCTTGCTGACCATGCCGCCCGTGCCGGGGCCTGAAGTCTTGGTGGTCGCGAGCGGCTTGGCGTCGCGGGTGACGTTGCGGACGATGGGGACGCGCTTGCCTTGCTCGTCCAAGAGGCCGTCGACGTCGGACAAGAGGATGAGCAGGTCGGCGCTGATGAGGGGCGTGACCATCGACGCGAGCATGTCGTTGTCGCCGAATCGAATCTCGTCGACCGCCACGGTGTCGTTCTCGTTGATGACGGGGACGACGTTGGCATCGAGGAGCGCTGCGAGCGCGTCGCGCGCGTTGTTGGCGCGCGCTCGATCCGCGAGATCGGCGTGGGTGAGGAGGACCTGCGCGACGGCGAGCCCACGGCGGGCAAAGGCCTCTTCGTAGAGGCGCATGAGCACGCTTTGCCCCGCCGCGGCGGATGCCTGCAAGAGGGCCATCTCCTTGGGCTTGGTGGCAAGGCCGAGCTTCTTCATGCCGAGGGCGATGGCGCCGCTCGACACGATGGCCACGGTGCTCTCCGCGGCGTGGGCGATGGCGACCGCTTCGGCGAGTCGATCGTAAATCTGTGCCTCGGTGGACAGCGCGCGCGAGCCAATCTTGATGACGATCCGCTTGGCTTTGGTGACGAGTTGACGCGCGAGGGCGGCGTCGGTGACGGCGTCAGACATGGAATTTCCGCTGGCGAGGCATGCCTTCAGGTACCTTTAGGTTCTTCGGCCAACACGGCGTCGAAGGCCGACTCGAGGCGGCGCTTCAGGTGATCGGGGATGGCGGCCGCAAAAAGGAGAATGCCGTCGAAGAGGCGGGTGCTGAAATCGCGCAGCTCCTCGGTGGGCTCGGCCGCGTCGGGGCGCTTGCCGAGCTCGAGCTTGGGCGACAACGCGCGAGCAATGGCGGCGTCGACGGCCTTGCGAACGAGCTTGGCTTCGCTCTCGTGGATGCGCACCGTCTGCGACGTGCGAACGCGTTCGAGGTAGCGATCGAACAGGAGCCCGAGCGCGTAGATCTCGAGCCAGGCCGTGATGGGGGGCACGAGTCCGAGCACGCCGACTCGCCTCAGCGCGCGCCGCGCGAAGAACGCGACGGTGGCGAGGATGGCCCCGCTCCGGGCCGTTCGCGAGGGCTCGGCGATCTCTCGGCGGGCTTCGTCGGTGAGACTCAGGCCGTAGCGCGCGGCGACGTCGTGCGCGAGCGCGCCGCGCACTCGACGCAAGACCACCGAAGGTACGAAAGGAAGCGGCACCGCGCCGGCGGCGAAGCCGATCATCGCCATCACCGACGTGCGCCCTGGTGAGGCCTTGACCCCGCGGGCCAAGGCAGGAGTGGCGCGGTTGGCTTCGCTCATGAGGACGCCCTACTACTAGCATCAGGCGCCGAGGCTCGGCGCGAATCTCGAAGGCTCGAGCAAAATGCGGGGGACGAGTTCGACGATGGGAGCCCCGACCTTGGCCGACGCCGCCAAGAGGTCGTGCGTCTTCACACCCTCGGGGAGATCGACGAAATACCGCTGCGGCCCACCGGAGAGCTCGACGCCGAGCGCTCGGATCGCTTCGCGAAATTCGGCAACGTTGCCGCGGAGCATGAGCGTGTAGCCCACCGTGCTGCCTTCGATTTTCTGCAGCTTGCCTTGGCGAACCAGCCGGCCGGAGGCGAAAACGAGGAGCTCGTCGGCGGCCGCGGCGAGGTGGTGCTCCGACGAGCCGGCGTAGAGGCCGGTGAGGGTCACGATCCATTTGCGGCCATGGGTCGCCGTCGCAAAGACCTTGGCTACGTAGTCGGCGTCGGGGCCGGACAACTCGCAGAGTGGAGCGGCCGCGACGAGCACGGCGGGACCGGTTACGATGGCTTGTGCGATTACGAGCGCGCGCTTCTCGAAGGGGGCGAGGCCTTCGAGCTTCGCCCATGCGAGCGGCGCGAGCTCGAGCTCGGAGAGGACGCGCGCGGCGCGCTCTTGGGCGTCGCTACGGTTTGCGCCGCAGAGCCGCGCGCCCCACATGAGGTATTCCCGCGCCGTCCAGCGCGGCGGGAGGGGTGGATCGAGCGGGGCCACGCCGACGGCGCCGGGCTTCGTGTGCTCCCGGCGCGCGACGTCGGCGCCGTCGACGCGGAGTGTGCCCGCGCGAATCTCGGCCTTGCCTTGGAGCGCCGAGAGGATGCTCGAGCCGTCGCCCACGATGGCCGCCGAAGCGCCACGCGTTTCGAAAGCGATCCCGTCGACGCTCACCGCGCCGTCGACGTCGACGCGCAGGTCTCGCGCGGCGATGAGAGGGGCGCCGTTCATGGTTCGCCGATGGGGATCATCTCGAGGCGCGCCAAAGACTCGTCGGCGCCGAAGATGGTGAACGGGGCCATGGCTTTGGCGAGATCGACGAGCTGGCTCGGCAAGAGCGAGAGCGTCGACGCGGCGCTCGGTTCGGCGACGCCCGCGAGCTTCAGCGCGAAGTCGAGCAGCGACGACTCGGGCACCGGGAGCTCGGCGATGGGCGCGTCTTCGGCCAGATTTCCGAGGCGGCGCGCCGTCGCGAGCGCCTCGCGAATGCCGCCCAAGCGGTCGACGAGGTTTCTCGCGTGCGCTTGACGCCCCGTCCAGACGCGACCTTGCGCGACGGCGTCGACGGCCTCGGGCGTCATCTTACGGCCTTGGGCTACGCGATCGATGAACACATTGTAGAGCTGCGCGACTTTGAGCTCGAGCTCGTGGAGCTCGTCTTCGGTGTAGGGTCGATAGATCGACTCGCCGTCGGCGCGCGGCGACGTCTTGTAGGTCTCCGTGGAGACGCCGATCTTCCTGAAGAGCTCGCTCACGTCGGCCTTGCCGTAGAAGATGCCGATGCTGCCCGTCACGGTGAGGGGGTTGGCGTAGATGATGCTGCCCGCCGCCGCGATGTAGTAGCCACCGCTTGCGGCGTAGGTTCCCATCGACACGACGAGCGGCTTTACTTTAGCGGTGAGCACGGCCTCGCGCCAAATGACGTCGGCGCCGAGCGAAGAGCCTCCCGGGCTCTCGACGCGCATGACCACCGCGGCGATGTTCGGATCTTCGCGCGCTTCTTTCAGCGACTTGGCGATGGTGTACGAGCCGACGAGGCGCGTTCCGATGAGGGGCACGTCGCGGCTCTTGCCGTCGATCATGTCGCCTTCGACGTAGACGATGGCGATCCCTTTCTGCGTGCCGAATCGGCTAGGTAGAGCCTTGGGGCGCGGATCGTCGCGCAAGGGCACGCTCTTGCCGATGGCTTCGCCAACGACCTTCTCCATCTCGTCGTCGAACGCAGTGCCGTCGACCAGATGCGCGGCGATGGCTTCCTTCGCCACGAAGGGGCCGTGCGCGAACGTTTGGGCGAGAGCCTCGCGGCTGATGCGGCGGCCGCCGCCGACGTCGGACATGTAAACGTCCTCGTACTCGTGGAGCATATCGAGGTGATCGCTCCGCGCGACGTCCGTCGCCCCGTTGCGGGTGAAGGCCTCTGGCGCGCTTTTGTGCGCGCCGATGCGGACGAACTGCGCGCGGATGCCGAGCTTGTCGAGGAGCGAGGCGTAGTACTGGTATTGCGTGCGGAGGCCGGCGAAGCGGATGACGCCCGCCGGGTTGATGACGATGCGGTCGGCTTGCGCGCAAACGTAGAGGGCGCGGCCCTGCGCATCTTCGAGGTGACAGACGATTTTTTTGCCGCTCTCGCGCAGAAGGCGGATCGAGTCGCCGAACTCCTCGGCGTGGGCGAACGAATCGGCGGGTTCGGCTTTGATCATGAGCGCGATCGCCTTCAAATCCGGATCTTTGGCGAGACGCCAAAGCTGCCGTTGCAGTGCCACGTGGCGGCGCGGGCCCGGCGTTTCGTCGATGCGAATCTTGAGCGCGTAAGAGCCCTCGGGGATGCCGGGGCTGCGGTAGGCCGTCACCGCGGCGCCCGCGTAGAACCCGGCGCCGTCGCTGCCGCCGAGGCCGCTCCCGAAGAGCGCCCCACCTTCGACTGACGAAGTGCCGATACCCACCTCGAGGCCCGCCGATGCGGTGTACGTCAAGCTACCGCTCTGCGTCGGGTCCGAGGTCGTCACCTCGCCGCGCAAGCGGCCCACATAAGGAACGTCGATGCCGAGAGTTGCTCGCGGCAACCACTGATCGGATCCCCAGAAGTAGCGATCTTCGAGGCCAATCTCGATGTTCCTCCGGCCGGTGGGCCGCACGGCGACGGCGACGTCGACGCTGCGATCGAGTCGAGAAAAGAGCGTGTTCGGTTCGTTGAGATCGCGGCCCACGATCGAGAGCCCGAAGTACGGGCTGGGCCGCGCCGAGGTTGCCAGCGTGAACGACGTGAGGCCGCCCCGGGCGACGTCGTTCGAATAGGAGTGTTGAAGGGAGAAGCCGAACGCCCAACCCGGCCGCGGCGCGAAGCCCACGCCCCACGTGAGCCAGTTGTAATTTTGATCGATTGGGTAGGCTGCCGCGTTCGGTCGCACGAAGTCCATGCGCAGGCCCGTTCCGATGTGCGCGGGAAGGGCGACGGCGAGATCGAAGGCTTGTCCCCGTGTTGGAACTGGCGAAGCGTCGCCGGTTCGAACCCACGTCCACCGTGCTTCGCTCGATACCAGGTAGCCGAGGTTCGCCGGATTGGTGACGATGGCACTCGACTGGTCGTTGGCGGCGATCGACCTGCCCGGCGCGAAGATCGGGGTTTCGCGCGGAGGCGGTGCTTCGGCAAGTCCCCCCCGCACGACGGTGCCAACGGCCACGAGAGCGAACGCGGCCGCGGTGAGGGTGCGCAGCGTCCGACGTTCATTCTTGCGAAGCTTCATGGGTGACCGAATGCTTATCACCCCCTCGTGCCGATGGGGAACCGTCGGAACTGTCGGAACTGTCGGACAATTGGCTACCCGTCTGCGCGATCGCCTCGGATCTTCGACGATGTGCTGGCGCTTCTGGAAATCGGTACTATGCGTGGGACGAGGGGTTGCCTGTGCGTCGACAGAAAAGCCTTTCCGGCATCATGGTGAGC
>DATEMX010000270.1:0-6832 GCA_035275365.1 Polyangiaceae bacterium
GAACACCACCTATCGCCGACACGCGGCTGGCGCCCATGCCCATGTCGGCCTCTCGAATGGCGTCGCTCACGTCTTCGCCGCCGAGGAGCACGCGCACTCCTTTCGCCGCGTCGGGCAAGAGCTCGAGCGCGCGCGACGATACGATGCGACGAGCGACCTCGCTGACGCGATCTTCGTCGTCCCATGCGATGTTCGCGCGCTTCGCGGACAACGCTACGGCGCGATACAGCGCGCCGGTGTCGACGAGCGTAAAGCCGAGCCGCGCCGCAAGAAGCCGCGCGACGGTGCTCTTGCCGGCTCCGGCGGGGCCATCGATCGCAACCACGGGGCGGGTACGCATAGTGCCGAGCTTACTCTTTTCGCTCTTCGACGTGCACCCCCGCGCCGATGGCGCGGAGCGTTCCCACGACGCGCGGAAATCGCCGCGCAAGAGCGTCGACTCCCCTCACCCGCGATCGCGCATCGGCCAAAAGCGCGAGTAACGTGGCGGCTGCGCCGAGGCGCGCGTCGCCGTGGCAATCGACTTCGGCCGCAGAAAAGCGGCCTTCGGGGCGCCCTTCGACGACCAGGCCGTCGTCGATCGTTTCGGCGCGCACGCCGAAAGCTCGCAAGACGCCGACCAGGGCCGTGGCGAGCGCGTTCGCTTCGCGAGGGCTGGCGATCTCCGAAATTCCGCCGATCTCTACGTTCCCGCGGGCGCGTGCGGCAAGGGCAACCAAAGCCCCGATGTCGTCGGACGCGCGCACCAGCGTTTCGCCGGCGAGCGGACTCGCCGTGAGGGGCGCGTACACCGCCGAAGCAGTGCCCTCTGGCTCCCCCAGCGCGTTCGAATGGATCTCGACGGAAACACTCCCCCCGAGCTGCCGCATCCACGAGAACGCGCCCGTGCGTGTGGGGTTCAGGCCCGTGCCGCGAGCACATACGTAGCTCCCCGGAACGAGGGTCGCCGCCGCCAGCAAAAGCGTCGTCGCTGAGATATCGCCGGGGACGGCCGCTCCGAACGCCGGAATTTTCCCTTCCCACCCCGCGGGCGAGAGCAGGGCGATCGATCCGGCGGTCGACACGGGAACCTCGAGCGACTGCAGAATGCGCTCCAAGTGGTCGCGCGATACGAAACGCTCGCGCACGTAGGTCGGACCGTCGGCGTAGAGGCCGGAGACGAGCACCGCTTCTTTGAGTTCGGCCGAGCGCTGTGCGATCTCGATCTCGATTTCCCCGAGCCGATGTTGCAAAGGCAGCGGGCCGACCACGAGCGGTGCCGTGATCTCGCCAGCGATGACCGGCGAGAATTGCCCCTCAATCTGCCCGCCGCGACGGCGGAGCGGGCTCGCCAAGATCGCCAGGCCCGCGCGAGGTGGCGGCTCGCTCACCGTGAGCACGGTTCGAAACTCCTGGGCGACGAGCAGACCCGCGAGCAGCCGGAGGGTCGCGAGCGATCCGCCGCAATCGAGGGTGCGCTCGCCCGCCGGCCAGCCGAAGAGCGACACGCCTCGGATCCGCAAGGTGCCCTTTTCATCGTCGTCGATACCGACACCGAGCGCGCGCAAGGCGGCGACCATCGACGCCACGTCATCGCCGCGCGCGACGCGGCGAAGCTCGCACGGTCCGTCGGAGAGGGCGGCGCAAAGGACAGCCAGGAGCCCGATGCCCTCGTCGGGCGGCACGGGCACGCTGCCGTAGAGAGGGCCCTCGGCGGGCGATACAACGAGATCGTGGATCACAACACCCGGGCAAGCAGGCGTGACAAGCTCTGACCGTCGATGGCGGTGACGAACGTCGCGCTGTTGTCTTGGCTTTGGACCTGCAGGTTCTGGAGCGGCGACGCCAATCCGAAGATGGCGAGCATGTTGAGCAGCCCGGCCATCTGGCCGAGGTTCTGCAAGTTCGTGGCCCCCTGCGTCGCGCTGGCGGCATCCGGATAGGTGAGGGTGCCGGCGAGGTTGACGCCGGGAGGTTGAAAGTTGCCGAGGATCCGAAAATTGGAGAGCCCGTTCACGAAAGGCGCCATCTTCGCGAGGGCGGCCACTTGAGGCTGACCGGTGACGTCGCCCAAAAGCACCATCGACGCTTGTGGGTTTTCCATGAGCTTCGTCATCCATTCGGGGATCTCGCGCTTCAACCGGTTGTCGCGCACGCGATCGAGCGCGCGCCGCATGCCCGTTTCGTTGCCCACCAGCATCGTATGCTTGGTGACGACGCTGAAGCCGACGTTACCGGCCGTGTACACCTCGTTGCCCGCGTATTTCGAGTGCACCAAGGGAACACCCCCTGGTGTGACGGCGTGCCGATCGGCGGCCGCACCGATCATCTCGACGTTGAAATCGCCCTGCACGACCGCCACGACGTCGGCCCCGGCAAGGGAGTAGACGCCGCCGACGATCTTCTTCATGTCGCGCCGCGGGACAAACCCCGCCTCGACACCGATGGGAACGTATTTCGCGGCGAGACGGTTGACCTCGCCGCCCAGTGACGAGTTGAAGAACGCTTGCGCGTCGATCCACGCCATCGCCACCGGGTTGGCTGGCAAGAGCGCAAGGGGATCATGGTCGATCGCCTCCGACGACAACCGCAAGCCGTCGCCCGTGACGACGACGCTATCGCCCTCGTTGTGCTTGCAGGCCCACGAAAGCGACGTGGCGCCGAGCAAAAGACAAAAGCCGAGCAAGCCCGTTTTCATGCCCCTCTTCTAACACTACTGCTGTGGATTTCTCGCTACCAGATCGATCGTCGGAGCGGCATACGCCAACTCAAGGACTGACCGTGACGGAGTCCACGGAGACCTACGAAGCGAAGCGCAGTACACAGGCAGATTTGGGGTGCTCTCGGCTCGAGCGGTGGCGGCTCGTTCTGTCCGAAACTAGGTGGTTCCGACAGCCTCACCGTATTTTACGTTGGGTCTCAGCCATTTTGGACGATCGTGATCTGCTCCTGCCAAAGTCTGCAGCAGTAGTCCTAACACCACTGACACTGAGCGGCATGAGCTGATCGGTGTTCTAGCACGATGGAAAGGAGCCGATCACTTTGAGGAACCGCGTTTGGCGCTTCAGCGCCTCGAGCGCCGTCACGACGGCGCGATCAGTGACGTGCCCTGACACCTCGATGTAAAAGAGGTAGTTCCAATTGTCGCCCTGCCTCGGCCTCGACTGGATGGTCTTCAGGTTCACGCCGCGCTCGGCAAAATGTTTGAGAACGTCGAAGAGCGCCCCAGGCTCGTCGTGCACACCGAAGAGGATGGCGGTGGTATCCGCCCCCGTGCGGTACGACGGGCGTGAGGAGATGAGACCGTAGCGAACGCGAAGATCGGCGCGGTCGCCGACGTTCGCTTCGACGACGGGGACCCCGAATTGCTCCCCCGTAGCCGTTGGAACGAGCGCCGCACCGGAAGCGTCGTGAAGGCATGCGCGGCACGCCGCAGCCGGCGACTCCGTTTCTTCGACCAATTTGCCCGGCAGGGCGTCCAAGTACTTTCGGCACGCAAGGCGATCGGGCGCGTAGGCGTAGATCTTCTCGATCGCAGCGGTGCTGCCGACTTTGCCGACGAGTGAAAGGCTAGCCGAAATCTCGATCTTCATTCCAAGCGAGAGGTCCGTCTCGGCAAGAGCTTCGACGGACGCTTGGAGCGGCCCTTCCACCGACGACTCGAAAGGGATCACTGCCAAATCGGCCCTCTGCCGGCGCACCTCGTCGATCGCGAGCTCGGACGACGAGACAGGTATCAAGGTGGCGCCGATTCCGACTTGCTTCAGCGCGGCGACCTGCCCGAACCCGCCTTCGGGCGCAACGTAGGCGACGCGCGAGGGCCGCTCGAGCGAGGAGGTTGCCGCGTGAATTTCGCGGAACACGCCGCGAACCATTTCGGCAGGCAGGTCTTCGCCAGCCATGCCCTCGAGCATGCCCATTTGGTCGCGCTCGCTCACGGCGCTGCCGCCACCCCCGAGCTCACCCACCTGTTTGGCGAGCCGAGCTCGGCGCTGCAGAGCCCGCAGCATTTCTGCGTCGGCCTGCGCCATCTGGCGCCGAAGGTCATCGAGCTCGCGACGTCGATCGGTCATCGGGTATCAAACGTAGTGCTCTCGCCGGCACCTGTCACGAACCGAACGCATTCGCGAGGTCACGCCGCGAGGTCACGCGGAGAGGGCCGGCCACGAACGCGTCTTGCGCGGCAGACGCAAGCGCCGTCCGAGCTGCAAGGCTTGCCGGTCGGTCATGCCCGCCATCGCATCGGCGAACTCCACGGAAATCGGCCCTTTGCCGGGTGACCAACCACCTTCGTCGAGCGCTGCTCCAAAGGTCGCGGGCCGAAGGAGCGCGGCCTCCCACAGCGACTCGAAGAGGGAGCGGACGAACGCCGTTTGCTTGGCGATGCGGGGCGCTTCGTAGAGCCGCTCGTAGAGAAAATCCCGAAGCTCTTGCAGCGCGCCCTCGGTTTCGCCGTCGAGCGAGACGTCGCCACGCTCGATGCTCGATCGCACCGTTCGCGTGACGAGCGCGTGACGGAGCTGCGCAGGCTCGTCGCCGAGGAGCGCCGCGGCTCGCTTCGGAACGTCGCTCGGGCGAAGCTCGCCCAAGAGATAGGCGTCGTCGAGATCGTGGCACGCATAGGCGAAGAGATCGGCCGCCCTGACCGCGAGCGCTTCGCGCGGGAGGGACGAAAGCGCTGGACCGCGGGCGAAGACCGCCCCGGCCCGCCCCTTCGAGTGCTTCAAAATCCCTTCGACCACTTCCGGCGAGAGATCGAGGTTCGGCTCGAGGAGGGTCGCGACGCGGACGCCATGAGCGGCGTGATGGAACCCTCCCGGCAGGAGGTAGGCGAGAGCCTTCTCGCCAGCGTGGCCGAACGCCGGATGACCGAGGTCGTGCCCGAGGGCGATAGCGTCGATGAGCGGATCGACGAAGCCGAGCCCGCGCCCAATCGCGCGGGCCATCGAAGCAACCTCGAGCGTGTGCGTGAGGCGCGTGCGTACGAGCGGATCGCTCGGCAGCGCGACGACTTGCGTTTTCCCCGCGAGACGCCGAAAGGCACGCGAGGCCAAAATTCGATCACGATCTCGCGAGTAGCGCCACTCCTTGCCTGCCGTCTCCATACTGAACAAACGTACACGTTCGTAAGCAACGGCGCAATCCCGGCGGGGGCCATTGATTGTCCGTCGAGATTAGGCCGCGCTCACCTTGCTGTCGCCGCCAGCACCCGATGAGCCGCCACCGCTCGGCTTCGGATCGCTTGGCTTCGCTTCCGATTTCGACTCGGTCTTGGCGTCGGAAGCCTTCGACGGGCTATCCGCTTTCGTTTCTGATTTCGAAGGTTTCTCCGAGGAAGCGGGATCACTGCCAGAGGATTTCTTCGACCCGTAGCCGTCGGCGTACCAGCCGCCCCCCTTGAGAATGAAGCCGGCGCCGCTGCTGATTTGTCGTTTGGCGGTGCTCTTGCCGCACTCGGGGCACTCCTTCACGGGGTCTTCGACGATACGCTGCTCAAGCTCCCAAGCATTCGCGCACGAAGTGCAGATGTAATCGTAGGTCGGCATTTCTCCTCGGTTCTGCAGAAAACTTGACCTCCACCCACCAGGGGGGGATCAGTGTTGCGGGGTTATGGTCGTCGTCTTCGCCTGTCAAGCCCTCTCTGTACCTGACGGCGCCCGGGCTTCTGGGCCAACGGCGATGTTTCGCCGAATTCGCGGCTGGTTGCGCAGAGTACCGTTCGCACTTGCTCCGTCGAGCGCGTTTGTCCAAGAGATTTTCGTTGCAATACGGCCCCTTCGCCGGTAGCTCTGGACGTACGGCTGTGACCATACATGGCATGGTCGTACGTCACGTTAGCTGAGGGTTCATGCACATTCGAAAGCTCGAGATTGCCGGCTTCAAATCGTTCGTCGACCGCACTGTCGTTCACTTCGACCACGACGTCCTCGGAATCGTCGGACCGAACGGTTGCGGCAAGTCGAACATCGTCGACGCCATTCGGTGGTGTATGGGCGAGCAGAGCGCACGCCAACTCCGCGGCAAAGCGATGGAAGACGTCATCTTCAACGGCTCCGAAACCCGCGGCCCGAACGGGATGGCCGAGGTCACCCTCACCTTCGACAACGCCGATCTCGAGCAGGCAGCCGCGTTGCCGGTCGAGTATCGCGACTACCCGGAGATCGCCGTAACGCGCCGGCTGTTCCGCGACGGCACGAGCCAATACTTGCTGAACAAGACCGAAGTACGGCTGAAAGACGTCGTCGACGTCTTCCTCGGTACGGGCGTCGGCAGCAAGGCCTACAGCATCGTCGAACAGGGAAAGATCGGACTCATCGTCTCCGCTCGCCCCGAAGATCGCCGCACGCTCATCGAAGAGGCGGCGGGCATCACCAAATACAAGAGCCGCAAAAAGGCGTCCGAGAAGAAGATGGAGCTCACCGAGCAGAACCTCCTGCGCGTGGGCGATCGTGTGGGAGAGCTCGAGCGCAGCGTCGCCTCGCTCCACCGCCAGGCCGCCAAGGCCGAGCGCTACATCGCCTACCGCAAAGAGCTCGAGCACCTCGTCCTTCATCAAGCCTCGCACCAACTGCTCGAGATTCTGACGGCGCAAAAATTCTGGGCCGTCGAGAAGGAGACGAGCGAGATGCGTCTCGTGGCCGCCCGCACCGAGCTCGATACGGCCGAAGCCTCCCTCGAGCTCGAGCGCGCCAATACGCTCGAGCTCGAGGGTATCGCCGAGCGGGCACAGAACGACGCGTTCGCCAAGGACAACCAGGTTCGGGCGCTCGAAGCCGAGCTGTCGCGCGCCAAAGATCGCCTGGAGCACCTGTCGACGCGCTTCGAGGCCGCGCGGAGCGAACAGACCGATCTT